>NZ_JBSGIW010000024.1:0-81366 GCF_053605265.1 Streptomyces sp. NPDC003943
ATGGACCTGGTCGACTACCAGGAGTCCGTCTTCGCCGCCATCGCCGAGGAGTTCACCACCTACGCCTCCGAACTCGGCGTCCCGGAGATCACCGCCATTCCGATCTCCGCGCTCCTCGGCGACAACGTGGTCGAACCGTCCACCGCCATGGACTGGTACGCGGGCCCGACCGTCCTGGAGCACCTGGAGACCGTCGAGATCAACCACGACGTCGCCGGCCGGCCCGCCCGCTTCCCCGTGCAGTACGTGATCCGCCCGCAGACCGCCGAACACCCCGACTACCGCGGCTACGCGGGCCAGATCGCCGCCGGGATCCTCCACGTCGGCCAGGAGGTGACCGTGCTCCCGTCCGGCAGGACGTCGACGATCACCGCGATCGACCTGCTCGGCACGCGCGTGGAGACGGCCTGGGCACCGCAGTCGGTCACGCTGCTCCTCGCCGACGACATCGACATCTCCCGCGGAGAACTGGTCGTCCCGGCCGACGCCGTGCCCGACAGCAGCCAGGACGTCGAGGCCACCGTGTGCCATGTGGCGGACCAGCCGCTCACGGTGGGCCAGCGTGTACTGCTCAAGCACACCACCCGCACCGTCAAGGCGATCGTCAAGGACATCCCGTCCCGGCTCACCCTTGACGACCTCTCCCAGCACCCGAACCCGGGTCAGCTCGTCGCCAACGACATCGGCCGCGTCACGGTCCGCACCGCCGAACCGCTCGCGCTCGACTCGTACGCCGACTCGCGCCGTACCGGCTCGTTCCTGCTGATCGACCCGGCCGACGGCACCACGCTCGCGGCCGGCATGGCGGGCGAGTCCTTCTGATTCCGACCTGATCCCGACGTACCCGCCCTCGGACCGGGCGGCGAGCAATGAGCCGAAGGAGAGTGTGTGTCCAGGATCTTCGGGGCGTTCGGCGCACCGAACAGCGCGGTGGAACTGAACGCGGTCGCCGGGCGGCAACTGCACGGCGGCCGCGACGGCACCAGCGTGCTGCGCGGCGACACATGGTCCCTCGGCTGCAACAGGCTCGCCGTCCTGGATCCGTGCGGCGGGGCCCAGCCGTACCGGTGTCCGCGGCTCCCGGGCATCGCGGTGGTCTTCGACGGCGAGATCTACAACCACCACCAGCTGCGCCGCCGGCTGCGGGCCCGGGGGCACGTCTTCACCGACATCTGTGACGGTTCCGTCCTGCCGGCCCTGTACGCCGAGCACGGCACGCGTTTCGCCGAGCACCTGGAAGGCATGTTCAGCATCGCCGTGATCGACCTGCGCCGGCGGCCCCGCCTCGTGCTCGCGACCGACGACCACGGCATGAAGACGCTCTACCACCACACCGCTCCCGACGGTTCGGTGCGCTTCGCCTCCGAGCTGCCCGGCCTGCTCGCCTTCGGCCAGGTCCCCGCGGTGGAACGGGCCGCCGCCCTGGACGAGTACCTGTCCGTGGGCACGTATGCCGACGACCGCACGGCCCTGGCAGGCATCAGAACCCTGCCGCCCGGCACCACGGCCGTCGCGAACGGATTCGACGGGCTGCACCTGCACCGTCGTACGCCCCCGGCACCGGCCCCGGCCGCGGCGCAGCCCCCCGGCGGGGCGGCGGACCTCGGCGACATCCTGCGCGGGGAGATGGCCCGGCTCACCCGCGCCGACGTGCCCGTGTGCGGCGTCGTGACGGAAGGCGCGGACTCCCATCTCGTCAACGCCATGGCGACCCGCCAGCTCAGGGAACTGGACGGCGGCCCGCTGCACAGCTTCCACGTGGTGTACCGCGGCCGCTGGCACTCCTCCGTCTGCGCCGCGGCCCGGCGGAGCGGGACCCTCCATCACGACGTCGTCCTCGACCCCGACGAACTCGTGGAACTCCTGCCCCGCACCATCTGGCACCTGGGCCAGCCGCACGCGGATCCCGCGGCCCCCGGCCGCTACGCCCTCTTCCGGGCCGTCCGCGGCGCCGGCTACACGGTCGCGCTGACGGCCGCCGGAGCCGGCGAGCTGTTCGGCGCGCACGAGCGCGTGCGGCACGCCCTCATGACCCCACCGGGCCGGCCGTGGATCGGCCCGTACCTGGACTCCCTCGCCGGCGTGCCGCGCTCCCTCCGGACCTCCCTCTACAGCGCGGACTACCGCGACTACCTGCGCTTCCGGGGCACCGCCGCCGACCGGCTCGCCGAGATCCTGCGCGCCGGAGGCGAAGACCGGCTCGGCACCCTGGCCACCGTGGAGACCGGCTGGCGGCTGCCCGCCCACCAGCTCCGCCAGATCGACCATGTGAGCACCGCGTGGTCGGTGGAGGCCCGCTTCCCTTATCTCCAGCCCGCCGTCTCCGCTTTCGCGAGAAGCCTCTCCGCACACCCCGCAACGGGCGATGACCTGATTTTCCAGACAGCGCAGCGCTATCTTCCGGCGAGCACGCTCCGCCGCAGCGCGCGCAGCACCGACGTCAGCGCGGACGAGCTGCTGCGGCCCGGCTCCGCGCTGATGGACCTGGCCCAGGACATCCTGCGGGAGACCCATCTCGACGAACGCTGGGACCCCGCCGCCGTCTCGAACCTGATCTCCACCCAGGCGAGACACCCCGCCCCGGACACGGCCGCCGCCCTGTGGGCGGTCCTGGTCCACGAGCTCTGGCGCCAGGAACTCCGCGTCCTGCGCCCGGCCGCCGTGCACCACCGCGCGCTGCCGGAGCCGGTCGCGGCGTAGCGTCACCCGGCACGTTCCTCACGGACGCGATCGCCTGGCGTGCGGTCAGACGCCCGTGCCGTCCGGTTGCGTTGGGGTGCGGAGGGCGAGGATCGCCATGTCGTCGTGGCCGTCGCTGGGGTGGTGGTCGGCGAGGGTGTCGACGAAGTCCTGCAGGGGCAGGCCGATGTAGGTGAGGGCGAGTTCGGCGAGCCGGTCCAGGCCGTCGTCGACGGAGTGTGCCGGGTGCTCGGTGAGTCCGTCCGTGTAGAAGACCACGGTGGCTCCCGGCGGCAGGGCCTGAGTGTGGTCGGGGCGGGGCAGTTCCGTGCTCACGGCCAGCGGCAGGCCGGGCTCGGCATGGAGGTATCGCGCCTGCCCGTCCGGGGTGATCAGGAGTGGGGGAAGGTGGCCGGCAGTGCTCCATTGCAGCGTCCAGCCGTTCTGCGCGCGTTCGATGCGAGCGAGACAGGCCGTGGTGACGGGCAGGTCGGTGATGGCGTGGAGGGTGCGGTCGAGCTGGTGGAGGATGGCGCTGGGCGGCGTGAGCCGGTCGTAGAGCAGGGCGCGGAGCATGCTGCGGGTCTGTGCCATGGCGGCGGCCGCGTGCAGGTCGTGGCCGACGACGTCGCCGATGACCACGGCGCAGGCGTTGTCGGGCAGCCAGATGGCGTCGTACCAGTCACCGCCGAGGTGGCCGGGGGCGGTGGCGGGGCGGTAGACGGCGGCGCCGGTGAAGGGATGCAGGTCGGGCAGGGTGGGCAGCAGCAGGCGCTGGAAGCGCTCGGCGCTGCCACGGACCTGTTCGAGCAGACGGATGTTCTCGATCGCGATGCCCGCGGCGCCGGCCAGGGTGACGATGACGTCCTCGTCCTCGTGGTCGAAGGGCCGCCCGTCACCGCGTTCGGAGAGGTACAGGTCGCCGTAGATCGTGCCCCGCACGCTGATGGCGACCCCCAGCAGCGTGCGCATCGGCGGGTGACCGGGCGGGAATCCGACGGATGCGGGGTGGGAGGCGATGTCGTCGACCCGCAGCGGCTGAGGGTTGTGGATCAGGTGCCCGAGAACCCCGCGCCCGTGCGGCAGGTCGGTGCCGGCCAGGTCGGCGCGCTCGGATTCGGACAGGCCGACGGTGATGAACTGCTCCAGCGCCTCACCGGTTTCGTCCAGGACGCCCAGCGCCCCGTAGCGGGCACCGGTCAGGTCCATGGCGGTGGCGACGACGCGGTACAGCACCGCGGGCAGATCGTCCTCCCGGCTCAGGGCCAGCACCGCGTCCAGCAGGCCCTGCAGCCGGTCCTTGGCCGTGGCCAGCTCTCGCAGCTTCTCGGCGATCTCGTCCAGTTGAGCGTCCAGCCGTTGTCCGGGCGGCACGTCAGGAGTCCGCGCCTGCCCCGATGGCTCTTCGCCTCCCGCGGTCACGGGCGCCCGCCTGCCCCGTCTCCGGCCGCGGCGACACTCGGTACGGAATGCATGAGGAGCATCGTGCCAGCCCGGACCCCCGGGGCCGGGCGTTGGCACGAAGCGTGTCTCGGCGTGATCTCAGCGACGCCCTGCCGGAAGGTGCTGCGAGGCGCCAGGCGTGGCAACCTGGATACGGAGCCTCCGACCAGGTCGCCCGATGTGGCGACGGCGTTCTTCTCGAAGGAGCCCGAACCATGGCCAGCAACGTCAGTGCGCCGAGAGGGGCCCGGACCACTCGAAGGCCGTTCGTCACCGGCTGGACGGTCTTCGCAGCCGTCATGATGATCTTCGGTGGTGCCATGGCGATATTCGAGGGGATCGCCGCCATCGCCAAGGACGACCTGATCGTCATCACCCGCGACTACACCTTCAAGATGAACACCACCGGATGGGGCTGGATCCACCTGATCCTGGGCATCCTCATCGTCCTGGCGGGCATCGCCCTCTTCTCCGGCGCCATGTGGGCGCGCGTCGTCGGCATCGCCCTCGCCGGACTCGGCATGCTCGCCAACTTCCTGTGGATTCCCTACTACCCGTTCTGGGCCATCATGCTGATCGTCATCGACGCCATCGTGATCTGGGCTCTGTGCGCCGGAATGACCAGAACGGCCGGACACGACTGATGCGCAGCCGCCGGCCCGCGACGCACGGAACCGGCGGCGCTTGCCGGCCCATCACGGTGTCCCGGTCGTGGAGGAGTTGACGTACCGGAGGGTTCGCCTCCCCACGGACGCCACCGATTGGGCACCCGTCAGAACTCATGCGGCTCCTTCCGTCGTCGGCCCCTGGATCACGGCGTGCCGGCCGAAGCTCGGGCCTCCGGTGTCTCGGCCGGTCCCTCCCGGAGGCCGGGCCGCCGGGCGGCCGCCTTCCGGTGCCAGGCGCCGTACCGCTCCGCCAGGAAGACGGCCGAGCCACCGTGCAGCAGAATGCTCAGCGCGATCGTCACGGCGACCACTCGCCCGAGAAGCGGGACCCCCGGCACGTGCTCCTCCACCACGAGCAGCCCGAAGACCACGGAGGCGAGCCCGCGCGGCCCGAACCATCCGACGTAGGCGACCGTGGGGAGGGCCAGACCGCTGCCCGCCAGGGAGAGGGCGACCGGCAGCATCCGGACCACGGTGAGGCTCAGCAGGGCGTAGGTGATGACCCGCCAGTCCAGCTGCTCCAGCGCCGGACCCAGCAGGACGGCCCCGAAGACCAGGAAGCTCAGGCACGCGAGCAGCTCCGCGAGGTGGTCGCCCAGGTCGGCGGTGTCGTCCTCGGCGGGCGGCGGCATCGCCGCCCTCGCCTCCTGCCGGAGAGAGTCACCGAACGCGAAGCCGGCCACCCACGCCGCGATGAACCCGCTCCCGTCGGCGGCGACCGCGAGCGTGTACGAGCCCGCCGCCACGGCCAGGACGAACACCTGCCGCCAGCCGTCGTCGACCCACCCGTTCCTGCGCGCCCGGCGCAGCACCCACCCGCCGATGCCGCCGACGGCCAGGCCCAGCGCGGTGCTCAGGAGCAGCGCCCGCAAGAAGACCCCGCCGGTTCCCTCCTCCGCCGCCGTCGTGCCGGGCAGGCCCGCGAGGAACAGGACGAAGAAGGGCAGCGCCATGCCGTCGTTGAGACCACTCTCGACGTTGAGTCCCTTGCGGACGAGCGGCGGAACGCTCGGGCTGGAAACCGCCGTCTTGCCCAGAGCCGCGTCGGTCGGCGCCAGGATCACACCGACCAGGGCGAGTTCCCAGGCGGTCAGACCGGGCAGCAGAGGCCATGCCAGGAGCCATCCGGCCCCGATCGTCAGGGGGAGGCCGATGCCCAGCAGGCGACCGGGCAGGAACCCGCCGAGGCTCAGATCCCTTCGGCGCACCGACATCGCGTCGGTGAGCAGGACGAGCGTCAGAGTGGCCTCGACCAGGCTCAGCACGGGCCCCGCGTCGTGTCCCAGATCGAGAAGGCCGAGCCCCAGCGGGCCGATCGCCACTCCGCAGGCGGTGAACACCATCGGCGCGGACACGACGGTGGTGGCCAGCCGCCGTGAGACGAGCGCGTACGCGGCCGAGACGGCGGCCACGGCCGCACCGGTCCACGCGCTGCCGCTCACCTTGACCTCACCAGCGCCGCCGGGCACCGGTCCGGAGACGGCCTACGGCACAAGGCACCTGACACGGTCTCTGGCACTCGACCACCCATCGGTGAAGAACTCAGGAGGCCATTCATCATCGGACAGCGGCTGCTCCGCGCACGGCAGCGACATTCCAGCTCGGCGCGTCAGGTCTTCGCACCGTCCTCCACGGCCCCTGGTGCAGCCGACATGCGAACACTCGGCCGATCGGACCAACAAGCGCTCCGGCACCGGGCCGCCTCCGATGAGCTCTGGCAGAGTCGAAGGGTGTGCAGCGAACCCGGTGAACCGGGGAGATGCCATGAGTGAAGCAGGAGACGGCACCCGCCCGAATGGGGTCGCATGAGGCGGCCCGAGCAGCACGCCGAGGGCGCTGGACCGTTCACCACGCGGCTCACCTGGCGGCCTCCCGACGGCGGTACCGCAGTGTGGGAGTCCCGGCCCGCCCGGCGTCGCGGAATCATCGCGGTCCACCCGCCCGGAGCGGCCACCGCCCGGCACGCCGGCGCGGACGACACCGCGCTCCGCCGCCTGCGCAGGCTCAACGCCGTCGCCGCCACCGCCTTCGTCGTCGGCGGCATCCTCTTCGCGGCGGGTGCCGCCGTCGCCCAGTTCGGCTCCGGCGACGCCACCACCAGCGCCTGCGTCTACTTCGCCGGTGGTCTGTGCTTCAACACCGGCGGCTACGTGTCCCTGCTCCAGGTGATCAACGCCCCGCGCCACACCCCCGGCGGCGCAGGCGCCCTGGTCACCCCGCGCTGGCGGTGGTGGAGCTACGAGCCCGCACGGGTCGACTGGCTGAGCACGTTCGTCCTGTTCGCCGGCACCCTGGTGTTCGCCGTCGACCTGCTGGACTCCTTCCTGCAGGGCCTGACCGTGCAACAGATCAACCGGCTGATCTGGGCGCCCGACGTGATCGGCTGCGTGCTCTTCCTGATCTCCGGGCACCTCGGCCTCGTCGAGGTCTCCCACGGCCGGCCGCGTCTGCTGCCGCACGACCTCGGCTGGTGGATCGTCGCCGTCAACCAGCTCGGCTCCGTCCTCTTCATGGTCTCGGCGCTCGCCGCCTTCACCCGCCCCGCCACGGGCAGCCTGGTCAACGCCGACATCGCCAACTGGGGCACTCTCACCGGCGCCCTCTGCTTCTCCGCCGGCGGCGTGCTCCAGCTCTTCGAACGGCCGTGAGGCGTTGAGGTGACACGGTGACACGGTGACACCAACGACGCGTGACGCGTCCGCGCGAGGGTTTCCAGGCGATCATCGACCCAGGGTCATTGCCGGAAGGATGCATCATGCGGTCGAGGGGCAGATCCCGAGGTGATTCGGGCGACAACCACGTGCCACGGACCACCGCTGAGAGCGCGCCGCCGAGCAGGAACGCCCGGCGTACGCGGCGGGCCGCCGAGTGGGGCAAGGCGAAGTACTCCGGGTCCTGGGCGGAGAACCTGTGGCACCGGCTGGACGCGGTGGATTTCCTGAACCGGGCCATGCTGCTGGCGGCCACGCTGCTGTTGTGCGCTGTCCCCTTCATGCTGATCGTCGCCGCTCTGGCCGGGCGGTCGGCGGTGTCGTTCCTGAGTGAGCGGCTGGGCCTGAACCACGAGGCCGCCGCCGAGGTCGGTCACCTGTTCACCTCTTCCACGGCCACCACCTCGGCGGTGACCGGCATGTCGTGGGTCTTCTTCGTCCTCGGCGGCGTCGCATCAGCCTCCGCGTTCCAGATCCTGTACCAGCAGGTGTTCGAGGTCCGTCCGCACGGCGCACGGGACAGGCTGCGCGCGGTGGTCTGGCTGGCCGGGGTCGTGGCCTGGACCGCCGTCGGCACCACGGCCGGGCACGAGTTGCACTCCGCCGCACCGGCCGCGTGGTGGGTCGTCAGCATCGCCGCGACCATCGGATTCTGGTGGCTCACGATGTGGTTCCTGCTGGCCGGCGAGGTCGCCTGGCGCAGGCTGCTGCCGTGCGCCGTCGCCACCGGCGGGTTCTGGGTCGGCATGCTGGTGGTGTTCCACTTCGTCTTCTCCGGCATGGTCATCAGCTACGACCAGAAGTACGGGCCGATCGGGGTGGTCTTCGCCCTCATGTCGTTCTTCATCGCGATCGGAGTGGTCATCACCCTGGGCGCCGCCGTCGGCATGATGTGGCACGACCGCGGCCTGTCCTTCCGGGCCGCGCTCAAGAAGATGCGGCGGGCATCATGACCTCTGCCCCCGGCCCGGCGGGCCCGGCCCAGGCCGGCGCCCGGCCCTCGTTCCGCCGCATCACCTGGACCGTGCTCCGTGTCGTCGGCACGGTCGCGGTGCTGGTGACCGCGTACTACCTGCTGCCCCTGGACCGCGGCTCCATGGCCGCCGCCCTCGCCACCCTCCTGACCGGGCTGGCGGGCTTCGTCGTCCTGGTCGCCGTGCAGGTCCGATCGATCCTGCGCTCCCCGCACCCGGGGCTGCGCGCCGTCGAAGCGCTGGCGACCTGTGTCCCGTTCTTCCTGCTGCTGTTCGCGGGCGCGTACGTCGCGCTGGCAGCGCTGTCGCCGGGCAGCATCGAGGAACACCTCTCCCACACGGACGGCCTCTACTTCACCGTCACCGTGTTCACCACCGTCGGCTTCGGCGACATCACCGCCAAGAGTCAGGCAGCACGGCTGCTGGTCACCGTCCAGATGATCACCAACCTGATCGTCCTCGGCCTGGCCGTCAAGACCATTCTGGCAGCGGTCCGCCAGGGTCTGGACCGCAGGACCTCACCCCCGGACGGCCTCCAGGACGGGGGCAATGGACGCTGACGCCGGGTCCGGGCGCGGGTTCACGCCGGTCGCGACGGCGCTTTGGCAGTGCGCTCCCGCCGGCAGGGTGACCGCGAACGCCGCCGGCGACGGCCGGCCCCATGCCCCCTCCCCCCGTCGACGGATACGACTGGCGCCGGCGCCGGCCCGCGTCAGGCGCGGGCCCGGCGCCTGCCCCGGACGCGGCGCGGGTACGGGAAGAGCCGCGGCGAGCGCTTCGCGGCCACGTCCTCGACCCAGCCGAAGGTCAGCACCAGCAGTGCGATCAGTGGGATCGCCACCATCAACGGAAACCACTCGCTGGTCAGCAGCCACTGGAGGTGCTCGTAGAAGAAGCCGACGGACCAGAGGGGGTCGATCAGCGGGATGGCGGCCACCAGCGCGGTCTCGTGCCAGAGGTAGACGCTGACAGCGCGTGCGTTGAGCAGGCTGACCAGGCCGTTCCAGCGTTCCAGCGGTCGGGGCCACTGTTCCCAGGACGGACTGACGTGGAGCAGGATGGCGACGAAGCCGAAGGACCACAGGGCCTGGGCTATCGGCCAGCTCTCGATGTCGGTGGGGACGGTCGGATCGACCGGTCGGGTCTCCAGGTACCACAAGCCGGCCACCATGATCAGCGGCGCGACGGACGGCACGACGTACTGCGGGATCTTCTTGAGCAGGCCCTCCTGGTGAGCCATGCCGAGGACCCAGCAGGAGCCGAACGTGGCGAAGTCGCTGACGGTCTCCCAGACCCGGCTGTAGACGAACTCCTGGTCGACGAAGAACGTGTTCATGACGATCGCCAGCGCGAGCGGCACGAACAGCGTCACCACCGGCATCCGCCGCAGCGCCCACAGCATCAGCGGTGAGAGCAGGACGTACCAGAGGTACGCGCGGAGGTACCAGAGCGGGACGATGACCTGCACCGCCCAGCCGTGCCCCACAAGATGGTCGAAACCGTTCAGTGATTCGGCGTACGGCGGAGTGCTCAGCGGCACGAGCCAGAACAGCAGCTTGCCCCACCACCAGTTGGGGTGCCCCTCGGCGTCGGGTCCCCAGCCGTCGACGATCTCGAGGGTGAGCATGACCGCGCCGAACAGCCACATCGGCGGCAGCAGCCGACGCAGACGGCCCCGGATGACGCCCAGGGCGGGACGGCTGAGCGAACGTGCCATCAGCGACCCGGCCAGCGCGAACATCACTCCCATCGACGGGAAGACGATGGGCAGCCAGAACCAGCCGAAGTTGTGGTAGAGCACCACGCGCATCAGCGCCAGCGCGCGCAGCAGGTCGAGATAGCGGTCCCGGCCGCCCTTGCGCGGGGACGGTGGCGACGGCTCGGCCGCCGGCTCCGGCTCCGGCTCCCGTCGCAGAACGGCGGGGATGCGCAGCTGCACGGTGTCCTGGGTACTTCCGAACCCGAAGGATGCGGTCACGGTCGGGCCTCCACTGGTGCGGCGACCTCGCCGGTGCGCCGGAGCTTCTGCCAGCGCAGTCGGCCACCGGTCAGCGCCGTGATCGTGGACTGCAACAGGACGATGTACATCAGCTGCCGATAGACCAGCTGCTGGATCGGCAGGCTGATCAGATGCAGGGGCTTCTCGCCGTCGAGCCGGAAGGCGTACCAGGACAGCGCGGCCTGGAGCAGGATGAAACCGCCCCAGCTGGCGAGGGTGATCGGGGCGTCCGCGAACAGCACGCCGTACAGCAGGAACATGTCGACCAGCGGCGCGAGCAGCGGGGCGACCACGCCGAACAGCACGACGAGGGGCAGCCCGATCCGGCCGAAGCGCCCGGCCGGACCCCGGGAGGTCACGGCGCGCCGGTGCTTCCACATCGCCTGCATGCTGCCGTAGCTCCAGCGGTACCGCTGGGACCAGAGCTGCTGGATGCTGGCGGGGGCCTCGGTCCAGGCGCGGGCGCGCTCGGCGTAGACGATCCGCCAGCCGTCGCAGAGCAGCGCCATGGTGATGTCGGTGTCCTCGGCGAGGGTGTCGTCGCTCATCCCGCCGACCCGCTGCAGGGCCTCCTTGCGGAAGGCGCCGACCGCGCCCGGGATGGTCGGGATGACGTTGAGCATGTCGTACATCCGGCGGTCCAGGTTGTGGCCGAGGACGTACTCGATGTGCTGCCAGGCGCCGATCAGGCTGTCGCGGTTGCCGACCTTGGCGTTGCCCGCGACCGCGCCGATCCCGCGGTCGGCGAAAGGCTGGACCAGCTCGCGCACGGTGGACGGCTCGAAGACGGTGTCGCCGTCCATCATCACGATGATGTCGTGCGACGCGGCCGCTATGCCGGTGTTGAGGGCGCTGGACTTGCCGCCGTTGACCTTGCGGATCAGCCGGACGAACGGCAGGTTCATCTCCTCGACGATGTCCGCGGTGCCGTCCGTGGAGCCGTCGTCGATGACGATCACTTCGATCGGATGGTCACTGACGATCAGGGAGTTGAGGGTGTTCGCGATGCACTCGCGCTCGTTGTAGGCCGGGACGAGGACGGTGACCGGCTCGGTGACGGGTGGTCCCCCCGTGTTCCGCCGCCGGTGGCGCCGGGCGTGGAGCGGGGCGAGGACGAGCATCAGCGCGAAGCGGCCGAAGTTGAGGAAGCCGACGACGGCCAGCAGCGTGACCAGCACCGGCAGGGTGAGCACGGCGGCCTCGCTGGCCCAGATGAAGCACTTGCCCGCCCACAGCTGGTAACCGCGCACCGGCACGGTGGCGTTGGTGGCGCCGAGCGCCTCGGAGACGGTGGTGAAGCGGTATCCCTCGCCCTGCAGCTTCACGATGATCTGCTCGAGGGCGGCGATGGTCTGGGTACGGTCGCCACCCGCGTCGTGCAGCAGGATCAACTCGCCCGCGCCAGGCTTGCGCGGCATCGCCGCCTTGACGATCTCGTCGACGCCGGGACGCTTCCAGTCGTCGGTGTCGCGGTCGATGAACGCGGTGAGGTAGCCGTGCGCGCCCACGTACTTGATCACCGGGTAGTTCCAGTCGTCGAGCGCCGAGGCGTCGGAGGAGTACGGCGGACGGAACAGCGCGCTGTGGACGCCCGCGACGCCGGCCAGCGCCAGTTGCGTCTGCGCCAGCTCCCAGCTGATCCGGGCGTGGGACTGGAACGCCAGATCGGGATGGGTGAAGGTGTGCACGCCGATCTCGTGGCCGTCCGCGACGATCCGCCGGATCAGCTCCGGGTGGCGCGTGGTCATCGCGCCGGTCACGAAGAAGTCCGCGCGGACGTTGTAGGCCGCGAGCAGGTCCAGGATCTTCGGGGTCCAGTCCGGCGAGGGGCCGTCGTCGAAGCTCAGGACGACGGTGTGGTCGGGGATCCGATAACTCACCGGGCGCTCGTTCTTGGTGCCGCGCGCGTCGATGACCGGGCCGCCCTTGAGCAGGTTCTCCGGCACGGTCGTCTTGTCCACCGACGTCGCGATCCGGGTGTCGTGGAACGCCTCGTTGGTGGCGAGGCCGCGCAGCACGAGGAGTGCGAGCAGGCAGGCCAGCAGGGACAGCGGCATGAAGAAGCGCAGCGGCGGCGCAGCCAGTCGGCGCGGCCTCAGCAAGGACTGCCGACGACGCTGGTGGCGGGACAAGGGCGCTCCTGGAGATGGGTGGTGCGGACGATCAGGCACGCTCGGCCGCCCCGCAGGCGTTGCTCAGGGCGGCACGATGGTCGCGGTATGTCGTGGAATGTCGCGAGGTTCGGCGTGCTGGCCGAACTCTTCGCGTGAGGTGTCGCAGACCGCGCCCTCTAGGGCCAGGAGGGTGACAGGGGGCCCCTGGTGGGCAGGTACGAGGGTTTCGGCGGTATCCCCATCGCCGGGGCCTCCGACTGCATGCCGATCAGGCTGCTGCCCATGGCGGCCGCCAGGATCGCGCCGACCACGGAGACCGGCCAGCCGAAGCGCCGCAGCAGACGGCTGCGCAGACCCGACTGGTCGACGAACACCGGTGCCGGAGCAGGCTCCCCGTGTCGTGATTCGGCCATGCCGGGCTGTGCTGAGTAGACCGATCCACGCCCGGAGGATGTGGCGACTTGGCGCATGACTTGTGGCCTTTTTGTGCAGGGTGGGGAGACCGCTGAAGCGTAGAGCGGACCGTAGCGAATCGCCTGAATCGATTGGTGAGCGATGTACGTATTTGGCACAGTCCGATCAGACGTCGTAACCGGATCGGTATCTCAACGGTCCGTGCTGGACCCTCGGATGGCCGGGTCGCGAGCGCGAGACGGGATGGCTTGAATCCTTCGCTAGGATGACCGCTCGATTCATGCGATCAGCGATGGATCCGCATGCAACGGGCGTGTCCAGTCACCGCCTCTACGCCCCAAGGAGCCCGTGTGAGCCAGCCCCGCCGCACCTCTCGTCGCCGAGCGTGGACCGCGCTCACGCTGCCCGCCCTCCTGTGCGTACTCGCCGCGTGTTCCGCCGACCCGGCGACCGGCGGGGGCGCCGACGCCGCCGGGCCCGCGCGGGACGCCTCGCCGACGCCCACCGGACCGCCGGGAACCCTGTTCGACGACTTCGACTACACCGGCGCCGACGACCCTTCCTTCGCCGCGCACGGCTGGGAGGTCCGTACCGGCGGGGGCGGCCCGGGGATCAAGGGCACCTGGAGCGCCGACGGCGCCGCCTTCCCCTCCGACCCGACGGCCGAGGGGGGCAAGGTGCTGCGACTGCGTTCCTCCACCGACGGCACCGGGCAGGGCACCACGCAGGTCGAGGCGCAGACCACGAGCCGGAACTTCTTCAGGGGAACCTTCGCCGCCCGGGTCCACCTCAGCGACAAGCCCACGAACGGACGCGACGGCGACCACCTCGTCCAGACCTTCTTCCCGATCTCGCCGTCGGACTCCTCGGAGAACTACAGCGAACTCGACTTCGAGTACATGCCGAACGGCGGCTGGGGTTCGGTTGGTCCGCAGCTCGACAACGTCAGCTGGTACAGGGCCGACCCGCCGGACCGGGTTCACGACACCCTCAAGCGGCGCCTCGATGGCTGGCACACCATGATGATCACCGCCATGGACGGAAAGGTCACCTACTCCCTGGACGGCAAGGAGCTCTTCACCAGCTCCGGCAAGTACGTCCCGCGCGAGCCGATGGACATCCACTTCAGCAGCTGGTTCATCGACCTCCCCTTCACCGGCGGGCCGCGCGACTGGGACATGAAGGTCGACTGGGTCTACTACAAGGCCGACGAGGCCGTCTCCCGGGCGGACCTCCAGAAGACGGTGGACGGCTTCCACGGCACCGGCACCGACTACGTCAACACCGTCCCGAAGCCCTGACCCCACCTGCCGCACGGTCGTCGGGGGGGCGGCCATGTCGCTTCGCGGTGCGTGCCACCCCGGCCCGGTCGGCGACAACGAGGGGCCCCTGCCCTGACCTGCGGTCATGTTAGCGTCAGGCCGTAAAGCGAGGGGTGTTCTCAGCCGGGCGACGGTGTGCTGGGGGACCAGGCCGCAGGCCGCCCTGGAGTGATGTCATCCGCGCCCGAGCGGCCGACGCTCTCCCGGTGGCGACATTGGACGGAGACGAGTTGTACGGGCGTGATGGTGAACTGCGGTTCCTGTCCGACTTTCTCTCGCGATGCTTCGATGGGGCGGGTGACGCCCTGCTGCTGCGCGGCGAGGCCGGTATCGGGAAGACCGCCCTCCTCGGTGCCGTCAGGGACGTCGCCCTCGCACGTGGCGGCCGGGCCTTGTCGGCGCTCGGCGTGCAGTCCGAAGCCTCCGTTCCCTACGCCGGGCTGCACCAGCTGCTCGCTCCGGTCCTGTCCGAGCACGCTCCGTCCCTCCTGGAGCCCCAGCGGCGAGCCCTGTACGCGGCCTTCGGCATGAACGACAGCGCCGCCCCCGGGATGTTCTCCGTCGGGCTGGCCTCACTGGAGCTGATCAGCAGCCTGGCGGACGAAGCCCCCGTCGCCCTGCTGGTCGACGACGTGCAGTGGATCGACCGAGCGAGCAGCGAGGTGCTCGCCTTCGTCGCCCGCCGCCTTGAAGGGGAGCGGGTCGCCCTGCTCGTGGCCGTCCGTGAGGGCCACGAGAGCGTGCTGAACGACGCCGGCCTTACCGATATGCAGCTCCACCGGCTCGATGACGGCGCGGCGGCGGCGCTCCTGCAGGCACGCGCACCCGGGCTCGACCCTTCGGTGCGCCAACGGATCCTGGCCGAGGCCGCCGGCAATCCGCTGGCACTGGTCGAACTACCGACCGCGCTGCGCGGGGACGGCAGCGCCCCACCGTCGCTGCTGCGCTTGGTGCCGACCACGCGCCGCCTGGAGCGGTCCTTCCTCTCGCGTGCCTCGGACCTGCCCGAGCTCACCCAGACGGTTCTGTTGGTCACCGCCGCCGACGACGTCGGCGACCTCGCCGAGATCATCGAGACCGCGAAGGTCCTGGTCGGCGGTGACGTCTCGGTCGCCGCCCTGGAGCCTGCCGTCGACGCAGGGCTGCTCGAGATCCGCAGGCACGACGTGCACTTCCGCCACCCTCTGGTCCGCTCAGCCATCTACCACGCCGCCAGCCCCTCCCGTCGGCTGAGCACGCACGCGGCACTGGCGAAGACACTGGCCGGACAGCCCGAACGCAGGGCTTGGCACCGTGCGGCCGCGACCCCCGGGGTGGACGACGACGTGGCGCTCGAACTCGAACAGGCCGCCCTCAGGGCACTGACGCGAGGTGCCCCGCGTGCCGCGGCCGAGGCGCTGCGGCGGGCGGCACTCCGTAGTCTCCCCCAGACGCACAGGGGCCGGCTCCTGTTGCGGTCCGCGGAGATCAACTTCGAACTCGGCGAGGCCGCCACGGCACACCAGCAGCTTGCCGAGGCACAGTCGGCGGAACTGCGGACCGAGGAGAGGCTGCGCCTGATCCTGTGGAGCGAGGTACTGAACCACGAGAGCTGGCTCAGTACCGAGCGGGTGAGGGCGTTCGCCGACGTGGCGGACCAGCTGGCCGGTGCCGACACCGCAGGCGCCGCACTCGCGCTCAACGCGCTGTGGCCCCTGTCCATCAGGTGCTGGCACGACAATCCGACGCAGGAGACCCGCGACCTCTTCGTCCAGGCGGCGCGGCGGCTGCAGCGGCACGACAGCGACCCGATGGCCCTGTCCGTCGCCGCCTTGGGCGACCCCGTCGGTGAAGCGGCCCGGATCATCGACACGACCACCCGGATCGCTCCGGGGGTCGTGAACGACCCGGCCGAACAGCATGCCCTGGGCTCCTCGCTCACCGGGATCTGGGCGCTCGACCTGGCCTGGCCCTACCATGGCGCCGCCGTCGACGGCCTGCGCCGGCAGGGACGCCTGGGGCTGCTCGGCGAAGCCCTCGTGTGTCAGGCGTGGGCTGCGCTCCACCTCGGCAAGCACCGGCTGGCGCGCACTGCGGCGGACGAGTCCCGGCGGCTCTCCCGCGACACCGGCCGCCCCCTGTGGGCGTGCGCCGCCGACCTGGTCCTGGCCACCCTGGCGAGCGAACGCGGGGAGTCCGACACCGCGGACGAACTCATCCGGACGGCCGAGGCGGAACTGCTCTCCGCCGGAGCGCACTCGATGCTCGGTTTCGCGCAGTTCGCCAAGGGGCGCCACGCCATGGTCAACAAGCAGTACAACGACGCCTACGAGCAGTTGACGCGGGTGCTGGATCCGGCCGACATCACCTACCACCCGGTCCTGGGCGCCTTTGGCACCGCGGACCTCATCGAGGCCGCGGTCCGCACCGACCGCACCGACGAGGCGGCGCACCATCACGCCCAGCTCAGTGCGCTGGCCGAGAAGACGACCGCCTCGCTCCTGAAGGTCATGGCCATCTGCACCCAACCCCTGGTCGTCGCCCCCGGCCAGGCGGAGGCCTGCTACCTGCGGGCCCTCAACGACAGGCTGCTGGTCAACTGGCCTTTCCACCGTGCCCAGTTGCAGCTGTCCCACGGGCGGTGGCTGCGCCGCCGGCGCCGCATCCTGGAGGCCCGCCGACCCCTGCGGGCGGCCGTGGAGAGCTTCGACGCGCTGGGCGCCACCGTGTTCGCCCAGGACGCGCGGTCCGAACTGCGCGCGGCGGGCGAAGCAGTCCGCAGGGCCACACCGTCCACCGCGGACAGCCTCACCCCGCAGGAACTGCAGATCGCCAGGATGGCGGCGACCGGTATAACCAACCGCGAGATCGGGACCCGCCTGTTCATCTCCCACCGCACGGTGGGCCAGCATCTTCGCCGCATCTTCCAGAAGCTCGACGTCACCTCCCGCGGCCAGCTGCACCTGGCCGACCTCGGAGGCGAATAGCTCTCCCCCGTCTACGGGACCCGGTTGCGCCTCTCGGCCGCACACCGACAACACCGCGGAGCTCGTCGCCCCGCTATGCCGCCGGGCGCGGGAAACCGTGCCCGGAGTGCACGCCACTAAGCGTGTTGCGGTCGCGGCCACTCGTGATCACGACAGGTCCTGCCATTCGCGGGGACTCATACCGTATTCGTGCCGGAAAACGCGGCTGAAGTGCGAAGCGCTGGTAAAGCCCCAACGGTTCGCCACCGCCGACACGGTGACCCTTCGGTTCGGTGTTCGGGCCAGGTCGCGCCTGCAGGATTCCAGCCGGCGCTGCCGCAACCACTGACTCACCGTGGTGCCGTCGTGCTGGAAAATCCTGTGCAGGTAGCGGACCGATATGTGGTTGGCGCGGGCGATCGACTGAGGTGAGAGGTCCGGATCCGCCAGGTGATTCTGGATGTAGTTCTGGACCCGCGCGAGCATCTCGCTACGGGTGGCTGTGGTACCGGACAGGTCTTCTCGCTCCGTCGGGAGAAGTTCCATGACAAGAAGGACGAGCAGGTCCGCGGCTGTGCGGGTGAGCTGGTGGAGGACCCTCGGTCTGTGGCACTGCGCCCCGGTGACCAGCCCGGCCAGAAAGCCCGACACCAGAGCACCCAAACCGTCACCGCCACTCGAGGTCATCCCCGCGAGGCGATCCCGGTCCGCCTCCGACAGGGCCAGACAGCAGTGGGGCAGACGGAAGACGGTCACCTGGCCGTCATCGCCGAACCGCGGGGAGCGAGGCCGGCCTGGATCACAGAAAACGAGGTCACCGGCCTTCAAGGGGACCTCGTCCCCATCTGCGGTGATCAGCATCGTATCGGCGACCGTCAGTGCCAGATGGACGAATTCCTCATTCCCCGGAGACAGCGGGGAGACGGCCTGGATCTGCCAGGAAATCGTGGTCATGCGAGTTTCTCCGGTTGGTTCGAATCGCGGCCCGGAAGGAAGCGGGACCTGCACCGTTCGGTGCGGTCGAGGTCCGTTACCTTTCGGCGACCCCGTCGAGAATCGGTGTGACGGTGGGCAAGGCCTGCGGTCGTTCCCAGGATCAGGACACGCGCCACAGGCGGCCTCATGTCCTTCACTATGGCGGGAGCCTGACGTACAGGCATGCGTCACATGACCGTCGATACGACTACGCTCGTGGCCGCGTTCATCCACACCGAGACCGGCCCGGCCTTCGGCGGCCGCGGGGCGCAGAGCCCGCGGACAGGGCCGGGCCAGCCGCCTCGACGTAGACCTGCGCCAGTACCGGCCGGGCCAAGTGGACCCTCGACGTCACCGAGAGCTTGCGGAAGATCGACGTCAGATGCGTGTTGACCGTGTGCGGAAACACGACAAGGGGCGCGCACAGGTGGGCACGCCTTCGCCGCGCATCCGCGGGCCGGCTGCGCGGCGACGCGCAGGGGACCCGAGCCGCTCCATGATGTCGCCGAACGGTCGGCCGAGCCCGACGTCCGGCAGATCACCGCAGCCGGCGCCGCACCGGCCGGCCACCTCAGCGCGTTCCGTGCGCCCCGGCCCCTGCCGAGCCCGATCGTCATGGCCCGCTGACGCGGTCAAGGGGGGGTGATCCCCAAGTGGTCCCGGGAAACGATCAGGGGCCGTTTCAGATTGCTCTGAAACGGCCCCTGATCTGCGACTCTTTCGAGTCGGGACGACAGGATTTGAACCTGCGACCCCTTGACCCCCAGTCAAGTGCGCTACCAAGCTGCGCCACGTCCCGGTGCCCGTCTGACCTGGGGTTTCCCCGGCCGAACGCGCATGAGAACAATACCGCACTTCCGCGTGTGCTCACGAACCCGTTTACCGCCGGCCACTGCAGCGTGCGCCCGCGTGCACGCTCCGTGACATCGGCCCCTCACTCTCCGTAATACGCCTCCGCGCCACCCCCGCGCTCCCACGCGCCCCCGCCGGGCTTCCGACGAAGGATCCGCGGCCCCGGAATCCCCGCGGTTCCGGGGCGCGGAGGTCCGGGCACGCTTCCGGAATGCCACCCGTTCGGGTGATGAAGTGGCGTATGAGGCGACTGAGACGCCCTCGGCGCCATATGCCCAGGAATCTCTTGCCGTTGGCATGTGGCAGAAAGAAGCTCCTGGGGAATGCCCTTCCCGCCGGACCGAGCAGGCCAAGACCACGCGAAACACAGTCGGAATCAAACGTCAACCAGTCCTGTTTCGGACAACCTTGGTGGCGATATTGATCCGCCCCGTAAAGATCAACACCATGAAGTGTCGGCCTGTTCGGGACGGGACCACTGCCGATGCTCCACCTGCTCGGACCACTCGACGGGCAGGCATTTCGCAGGGGAGGACTCGAATGGACGGCTACTTCAGCAGTCGGCTGCATCATCAACTCCGGGAGGAGGTCCGCGACTTCGCCGAGCGTGAGGTTCGGCCACGGATACCGGAGATGGAAGCGTCGCGCACCGTGCACCACGAGCTGTCCCGGCTGATCGCCGAACAGGGCTGGCTGGGTGCGACGATCGGCCACGAGTACGGCGGCATGGGCGCGGGCCATCTGGCCAAGACGATCATCATCGAGGAGCTTTCCCGGGTCAGCGGCGCGATGGGCGCCATGGTCCAGGCCTCGCAGCTGGGCACCGCCAAGATCGTGCACTTCGGCAGCGACGAGCAGCGCAAGACCTGGCTTCCGGCCATCGCCGCCGGCGAGTGCCTGCCGACCATCGCGGTGACCGAGTACGAGTCCGGCGGCCACGTCCTCGGCATGGAGGCGAGCGCGGTCCGCGACGGCGACGACTACGTCCTCAACGGCCGCAAGGTGTACGTCGGCAACAGCCACGTCGGCGACCTCCACGGTGTCGTGGTCAGGACCGGTCCCGGTTCGAAGGGACTGACCGCCTTCCTGGTCGAATCCGATCGCCCGGGGTTCAGGACCGGTCCGCAGCAGACCTCGATGGGTCTGCACGGCTTCAGCTTCGGCGAGCTCATCTTCGAGAACTGCCGGGTGCCGGCCGCCAACCGGCTCGGCGACGAGGGCGACGGCCTCTCCGTCGCGTACTCCTCCAGCGTGCTCTACGGCCGGGCGAACCTCACGGCCGTGTCCCTCGGCATCCACCAGGCCATCCTGGAGGAGACCACCCGCTTCGCCACCGAGCGCATCCGCTACGGCGAGCCGCTCGCCGCGCTGCCCACCGTCAAGCTGAAGCTGGGGCAGATGCAGTCGCGCCTGATGACGGCCCGGCTCGCCGCCTACCACGCCGTGCATCTGCTCGACCAGGGCCTGTCCTGCGACACCGAGCTGATGAACGCCAAGCTGGTGAACGTCGAGTCCGCGATCGACTCCGGGCGCAACGCCATGGAGATCCACGCCGCCGCGGGCCTCTTCACCGACCGGCCCATCGAGCGCTACCTCCGCGACGCGCACCACATCTTCGCCCCCGCCGGCACCTCCGACGTCCAGCTCCTCCGCCTCGCCGAGGTCGCCCTCGGCCAGGACAAGGGCAGCTGGTCCGAGCGGCTCTCCGACCTGGTCCGCACGCCGGCCCCGGAGCCCGTCCACGCCTGACGGCCGCCCCTCGCCGTCAGCAGAAGCACCGTGCCCCGGAAGTCCGGCGACGAAGCCGAACCCCGGGGCACCTGTACGACGCCTGCGGGACAGCCTCAGATGAGGCCGTCCTCGCGGCGGTTGATCTGCTCCACCAGCTCCGCCGCCATCGCCTTGATCGTCTCGAGACCGGCCCGCCCCCACGGCCGCACGTCCGTGTCGACGACACAGATGGTGCCGAGCGCCACACCCGTGCGGTCTATCAGCGGGGCACCCATGTACGAGCGGATGCCGATCTCGTCCACGACCGGGTTGCCCGCGAAGCGCGGGTAGTCGCAGACGTCCTCCAGGACGAGGGCCTTGCGGCGCACCACCACGTGCGGGCAGTAGCCGTGGTCGCGGGCCATGAAGCGGCCGACGCCGCCGCCCGCCGCGTTGGCGCCGAGGTCGGAGCCCGAGTGCGTACCGGCCGGGGTGTGCAGGCCCGCGAAGAACTGCCGGTTCTCGTCGATGAAGTTGACCATCGAGTACGGGGCGCCGGTCACCTCCGCGAGGCGGTGGGCGAACTCGTCGAACGCCGGGTCCGGCTGCTCGCCGAGGCCCAGTTCGCGCAGCCGGCGCACCCGGGCGGGCGCGTCCTTGTCGATCGGGGTCAGCAGCATGTGGCCGGTCGGGTCGTAGGTCATGTGGTGACTCCGTAGCTCGGCACGGCGGCCGGGATGGTGGTGAGCAGATGCTGGACGAGGGTCAGCAGGGTGCGGATTCCGGAGCTGGAGATCCGGGCGTCGCAGAGCACGACCGGCACGGTGGGCTTGAGGTCGAGGGCGGCCCGTACCTCGTCCGGTTCGTAGCGGAAGGCGCCGTCGAACTCGTTGACCGCCACCACGAAGGTGATGCCCCGCCGCTCGAAGAAGTCGACGGCGGAGAAGCACTCCTGGAGGCGGCGGGTGTCGGCGAGGACGACCGCTCCGAGGGCGCCCTCGGAGAGTTCGTCCCACATGAACCAGAAGCGCTCCTGGCCCGGGGTGCCGAACAGGTAGAGCACGTTGCGGTCGTCGAGCGTGATGCGGCCGAAGTCCATCGCGACCGTGGTCGTGGTCTTGGACTCCACGCCCTCCAGGCTGTCGGTGGCCGCGCTGACCGAGGTCAGCAGCTCTTCGGTGCTCAGCGGTTCGATCTCGCTGACCGCGCCCACGAAGGTGGTCTTGCCCACCCCGAACCCGCCCGCGACCAGGATCTTCAGCGCGGTGGGGAAGGGATCGGCCGCGAAGCCGCCGGGAGCGTCGGGACCACGGTCGTGGCGCTCAGAGCCGTTGTCGTAGGCCATCGAGCACTGCCTCCAGCAAGGAACGGTCGGTTGGATTGGCGTGGAAGCGGGGCGCTCGGGCGGTGAGCGCCCCGCAGTCCACGAGGTCGGAGAGCAGGACCTTGGTGACGACGGCCGGGAGCCTTAAGTGCGCCGCGATCTCCGCCACCGAGGTGGGTCCGCCGCACAGCCCGAGGGCCAGGCTGTGCTCGGGACCCATGTGCGGCTGCGGTGCCGTGCCGGTCGCCATCACCATCGAGAGCAGGTCGAGCGCGGCGGTGGGCTTGGTGCGCCCACCGCTGACGGTGTAGGGACGGATCAGCCGGCCCGCCGCGTCGTCGAGCCAGGGTCCTTCCTGGTGGGACCCGATCGTCACTGTCCCGCGCCGCCCACCATGCCCGCGGCCTGCCGGGCCGGGGTGACCAGATACGGCCGGACGCTCTTGACGAGCATGGCCATCTCGTAGCCGAGGACGGCGGCGTCGGCCTCGCGGCCGGCGAGGACCGCGAGACAGGTGCCGGAGCCGGCGGTGGACACGAACAGCAGCGTGGAGTCCAGCTCGACCACGACCTGGCGGACCTCGCCGCCGTCGCCGAACCGCGCGCCGGCGCTGCGGCCGAGCGAGTAGAGGCCGGAGGCCAGTGCGGCCATGTGGTCGGCCGCGTCGGGGTCGAGGCCGTGGACGGACTTGACCAGGCCGTCGGAGGAGAGCAGTACGGCGTTGCGGGTGTAGGGGACTCGCTGGACCAGGCCGCTCAGCAGCCAGTCGAGATCCGCGGAATGGCCGTTCGGCGCATTGCTCGCCATGGTGCATCTACTCCTTGTGCGCGTCACCGGGACGCAGCGATTCGCGGGGGGCGGGGGGCTGGGATTCTGCGAGGCCGATACCGCGCTGGAAGGCGGCCATCAGACCCGGGTCGTGCAGGGCGTGCTCCTCGGGCTTGCGGACCGCGGGCTCGTCGCGCAGCTGCGGGACGAGGTGTTCCTGGGCGCGCCGCTTGGGGAGGTCGGGCCTGCCGGGTGCTCCGGAGCGCGGGGCCGGGGGGACCTCGCCGGGGGCCGGGGCGGGATGAGCGGTGCCGGGCCGGCTGGGCTCGGCGGGGGTGGGGGTGGGCTGGGACGGTACCCCGGACAGGCCAGGTCCGCCGTACGGGGAGCCGGCGTGGGCCGTGAACGGGGCGGTGAGCGGAGCCGCGGCGGGGGCGCCGGCCGGCTGGGGGGCCGGCGGGTGCGCGGGGGTGCGCGGCTGGTTGTGCTGGGTGTGCGACGGGTTGTGCGAGGTGTGCGAATGAGCGTGGACCGGTGCCGGCGCGTGGCGCGGGGCCTGCGCCGGCGCGTGGCTCGGTGCAGGCGCCTGCGCCGGTACGGGGTTGGCCGCGGGGGCGGCCGGGGCGGCGGGCGCCTGGGGTGCGGGCTTCGCGGCCGGGGCGCCGGCGAGCGGGACGGCCTGGGGCTGGACGCCCTGCATCTGCGCGTGCACCTGCGCCTGGTCCTGGGCCTGGCCCTCGCGGCGGGCGAGGCCCTCCGGGTCGGCGCCGAGCAGGCCCTGCGGCAGGACTAGCACGGCCTGCACGCCGCCGTAGATGTTCGACTGGAGGCGTACGGCGATGCCGTGGCGCCGGGCGAGGGCGGAGACGACGAAGAGTCCGATGCGGCCGTCCTGGAGCAGGTGCGCCACGTTGACCTGGTCGGGGTCGGCGAGCAGCGCGTTCATCTTGTTCTGCTCGTCGACGGGCATGCCGAGGCCGCGGTCCTCGACCTCGATGGCGAGGCCGGCCGTGACGTACTGGGCGCGCAGCAGCACCGTGGTGTGCGGCGCGGAGAACAGCGTCGCGTTCTCGACGAGTTCGGCGAGGAGGTGGATGACGTCGGCCACGGCATGGCCCCGCAGCGTACCGTCGATCGGCGGCACCAGCTTGACGCGCGGGTACTGCTCGACCTCGGCGATGGAGGAGCGCAGCACCTCGGTCATGGTGACCGGGTTCGACCACTGGCGGCGGGAGATGGCGCCGCCGAGGACGGCGAGGTTCTCCGCGTGCCGGCGGATGCGGGTGGCGAGGTGGTCGACGTGGAAGAGGCCCTTGAGCAGCTCGGGGTCCTCGACCTCGTTCTCCAGCTCGTCGAGGAGCTGGATCTCGCGGTGGACGAGGGACTGGAGCCGGCGGGCGAGGTTCACGAACACCTCGACCTTCTGCTCGTTGCCGACGCTGCTGGACAGCTGCGACGCCTGCACCACCGAGGCCACGGCGGCCTCGTGAGAGCGGGTCAGCTCCTGCGCCAGCTTGTCGAACTCGTCGTGGGCGCCGCCGGAGGGCAGCGCGGGCCGGGGCGCGAGGCTCTCGCCCCTGCGCAACTGTTCGACGATCGTGCGCAGTTCGCTCTGGTCGCGGGCGGTGGTGCGGCGCAGGGCGGTGGCCCGGTCGAGCACCGCCTTGGCGGCCCGGTCGGCGCCGAGCGCGGCGGCGGTCACCGAGGCGACCGTGAGCGCGGCGGCGCCGGTGAGCGCGGCCCAGAGGCCGGGCGTCAGGTGGGCTCCGGTGGACCGGATCGTGAACAGCACGGCGGCGGCGCCGCCGAGGGCCACCGCGACCGCCGGGAGGACGGAGGTACGCAGGAGTTGGGGGCGTATGCGCGCCTCGGTCGGAAGCGGCGCGGACTGCTGAGCGGGGCCGGCGCCGGTCGTGCCGGCGGCGGCGCGGGCGCCTGACCGGCCGTGCCGCCCGCCCTCGCGGCGGTCGGACCGCGCGGCGGGTGCGCGAAGTTGAGACATGAGTGTCCTTGGTACGTGCCCAGGATTCGGCGTACTACGGGGGTGCACTTCGGGGGAGGTGTCGTACGTGGGTGTGATGAGCCTACCGATGATCACCGAGCAGTCACTGTAGTCGTCAACCGTTCGGGTGCGGTGCGCAGTTGGCAAACTTACCCGTAGACGGCGGGAGTCTGGTATCACCAACCCCTCGCCGGTCCGAGAATGATTGGCCGAAACTCGCCGCCCCGACCCGCCCGCCGGCCTTCGCGGAACCGGAGCGGAGCCTCCTCCTACCGCCCGCACGCCGCCTCAGGGAAGCGCCGTCCCTCCTGAGCGGAATCCCCTCGCGCGAGCGTGCGCGAGGGCGCGCACCGCACCCTCGCCGCACGCCGCCCGGCGCCTTCGCGCCGCCTGTCCCCCCACCGCTCCCGCGCGTACGCGCGCGCTCCTTCGCGTTCGTTACGGACGCGCGGCGGGGCGGAGATCGGCCTTGCCGAAGAGGAGCGCGTAGCCGGAGGGGAGCTGCCGGATGACGCGGTCGGTGAGGTCGGGGCCGGCCAGGCGGGAGACGGGGGCGAGGACCGCGCCGACATCCCAGCGGGTCGTGGCGAGGCCGCCGCCGGTGCGCTCGGCGAGGTCCTTGATGAACTCCCAGCCGGTGAGCGGGGTGACGGCGGGGACCTGGGCGGTGAGGACCAGGGCCGCTTCGAACGGAAGCCGGGCGGCGAGCTCGACGCGCTCGTCGCCGACGAGCTGGCGTCCCAGCGCCGCGAGCACGGAGCGGACCGCCTGCTCGGCGCGTTCGCGGGTCGGGTAGGCGCCCTCGTAACGGACGCGTTCGAGCAGGCCTGCGTAGGAGGGTCCGCCGTGGCCGTTCACGGACACGGTGGCGGTCGTGGTCTCGGTCTGCGGGGTCATGGCGGTCAGTCGCCGTTCTCTTCGGGCCCGGCGGTCGGGGCCGGGCGGAGCGAACAGGTGTCGACGGGACGGGCCGGGCTCACCTGGGCAGGTTCGGCCGGCCGAAGAGGAGGTCGTATCCGGGTGGGAGCTGGAGGAGCACCCGGCCGGTGAGTTCCTCGCCGGCCGCGTCGGCGACGACGCTGAGCACGGCGCTGACGTCCCAGGCCGCCGTCCGTTCGGTGGCTCCCTCGATCCAGGCGGCCGTCGCGCGTACGAAGCGTTCCGGCGAGAGTGGTTCGCGGGCCTGGAGCGGGTTGAGCAGGATGACGGCGAAGGTCTCCGGCAGGCGGGCGGCCAGCGCGGCCCGCACGTCGCCGACCAGGTGGGCGCCGAGGAGTGCGAGCACGACCCGGGAGGCGCGCTCGGCCTCGCGCTCTGTCCCGTAGTCTCCGCGTTCCCGCACCTGGTCGAGGAACGTCTGCCATCGCAGTCTCATGACGCGGCCCCTTCCTCCGGGGGGTGACGGCCGGGGCGGAGGGACGGCGGAGGGGGAGACGACCGCCCTCCGCGCCCGGCCCGCTGTGTCGGCTCAGCCGCTGATCTCCCTGCGGCTGCCGCCGTCGCTGATGGTGATCTTGCGGGGCTTCGCCCGCTCCGCGATCGGGATGCGCAGGGTGAGCACACCCGCCGTGTAGTCCGCCGAGATCTTCTCGGTGTCGAGGGTGTCGGCCAGCATCAGCTGGCGCGAGAAGACACCGAGAGGCCGCTCGGACAGTTCCATCTGGACGTCGTCGCCCTTCGCGACCGGCCGGCGCTCGGTCTTCACCGTCAGCATGTTCCGCTCGACGTCGATGTCGATCGCGTCGGGCGAGACACCCGGCAGATCCATCATGATCACGTACGCGTCGCCCTCGCGGTAGGCGTCCATCGGGACGGCGGCGGGACGTGACCACGTGCCGGTCGTGCCCAGCATCTGCTGGGTCAGGCGATCGAGTTCGCGGAACGGGTCGGTGCGCATCAACATCGTGAAACACCTCCATAGGTCCGGGCTTTGTTGCCAATGCGCTTCACCTGACACCGTTGTAACATGTCAACGGATGGACGACAACTGGTGTCGTCAACGGAATGACGACGCACCCGGAGTGTGATCCGTATGACCGAAGGCGACGACCCCGTCACCTTCCGCGCCGCCCTGGCGGCCCTCGCCGCGATCGACGAGACCGTCCGCGCGGCCCGGTCCGCCGACGTCCCGGCCGCGTCTCCGAGCGCCTCCTCCGAGGAGGCGCTCGCCGCGCTGCTGCTCCTGCGGGAGCTGCGCGAGCAGCTCGCGAGCTGGGAGCCGGGCCTGATCGAGGCCGCCCGCGACGCGGGCGCCAGCTGGGCCGAGCTCGCCGAGCCCCTCGGCGTGACCAGTCGGCAGGCCGCGGAGCGCCGCTATCTGCGGGTCCGCCCCGGCCGCCCGGGCGCCACCGGCGAGCAGCGCGTCCAGGCGACCCGGGACCGCCGCGCCGCCGACCGCACGGTCACCAGCTGGGCCCGCGACAACGCCGCCGAGCTGCGCCTGCTCGCCGCGCAGATCAGCTCCCTCGACAACGTCGCCGGCGCCCTGAGGCGCGACCTCAGCCGGGCACTGGCGGACATCGACCCGGCCGGCCTCCTGGAACCCCTCGCCCGCGCCCACACCGCCCACCCCCCGCTGCCCCCCGACCTGGCCGCGCGCGTCGACTCCCTGACCCGCCGCACCACCGACCTCCGCAACGAGAGCGACCAGCGCCGCGGCGGCACCGCACAGCCCTGACCGCACAGCCCGCGCCGCGCCGCCGCGCGGGGGCCGCGTGCCACAGGGTTCTTCAGGCCTCCCGATCCTGACCGGAGGACCATGGGGGCATGAGGGGCCTCCGGGCGCCGATATGGCCTAATGGAGGGCATGACTCTGGACGAGGGCCGGCGCGTGCGGCTGACGAGCGAGCTGAAGCTGCCCCTGGCCGGCGACTTCGGCGGGCCTTCCTTTCTCCTCGCGGCGGGCAACGAGGGCACCGTCGAGCGCGTCACCGAGCACCTCCGCGAGGAGACTCCCGAGGCGCGCGAATACCTCCGGCTCGCCTCCCTCCTCGACGCCTACGGCGCCCAGATGCCGCCCGCCAGCAGGCAGCAACTGCAGGAACAGGTGGGGGCGCTGGAGCCGGATTGGCGCGCGTACGAGCAGCGCCGCACCCGGGTGACCGTGCGCGTCCGTCTCGACAACGGCTTCCTCCTCGACGACGCGGACGAGGAGCTCTTCGCCCCGCTCACGCCCTGACCCGCAGCCGCTCTACGCCTCCGGCAGGCCGGGCCGCGGGGCGGCGGCCCCGGGCGGCTCCAGCTGGCGGCGCATGTCGAGCAGGTGGTGGCGCAGCTCGTGGAGGGTGTGCACGGCGAGCCAGCGCACGGAGCGTTCCGTCGGCTCGGGGTAGGTGTAGATCAGCGTGCGCTCCCAGTCGGCGGCCGGCAGGCGGTCGAGGGAGTGGGCGAACAGCAGGGCCGCGTCCCGGAGCTGGCGGGCGACGTCGGCCGGCCGCTGCTCCGCGTATCCGTCGTGCTCGACGCGCTCGTCACGCCCCATGGGCTCGGCGACCGGCGTGTCGTACCGTCGCGCGGCCAGCAGGCGTTCCCGTTGCACGAGCAGCACGTCGCGCATGTGGCAGGCGTACTCGAGAGGCGCCCACACCTCCGGCGCCGGCCGCCGCCGGAGCACCGCCGGCTCCGCCCGCAGGAGCTCGGCGTACGCGTCCGCGAGGCTTCTGGCGAGCGCTGGGACCGCGGGGCCCTGGGCGAGGTCGTAGACGAAGTCGCATTCCGAGCAAGCCGTCACACGCCGACGTTAGCAAGCGGGGGAAACCCCCGAGGACCTTTCTTTCGCTCCGTCGGCCCATCAGGGACGATTCCCGGATGGCGCAACGTGCCGAACTGCGCAGTAGTGGTGTCCACGTGGGCGTTTCTTCGACGCGTCACGAGCCAGTCACGTTGGACGCCCTGGCTGGGTGTCCACGAACGGAGCACCACCATGACCCCCGACCTCTTCGACAGCGATCCCGCGGACCGCGGCCCCCGGCCGTTCCCCCTCCGCGCACCGGCTCCGACCTCCCCGACCACCCCCGCCCCGCCGCCGATACCCCCGCACCCGCCGGAGCAGGCCGCGACGGCCCCGGTCGAGTCCGCCCCGACCGCCTCGGCCACACCGGCCGCACCGGTCGAGTCCGCCCCACCGGTCGAGTCCGCCCCGACCGCGCCCACGGACGGCGCACCGCTGTCGGTCTCGCCCCTGCCGGCGGCCCCGTCGACGGCGGCACCGGAGCCCGTACCGCCCGCGGCCCCGCCTCCGGGCACGCCCGAGGCTCCGGCCCCGGCGCCCGCGACGCCTCCGAAACCGTTCCCGGGAGCGGCTGCGGAACCGACCGCTGCGGAACCGACCGAAGAGCCGGCGGCAGAGCCGGAGTCAGCGTCGGAGTCGGCTCCCGAGGGGGCGACCCAGGACGAGGACGGCGAGGAAGCCATCCACACGCTGCTGTGGACGGCGGCCACCGAGCGTCCGGTGACCGAGGTCGCCGCGCTCGTCGCCCAGCTCAAGGAGTCCGGTGAGGTGTCCTCCCCCGCCGACGTGGCGCTGCGCGCCGCGGCGGTCTCCCGCCCCCTCGACGAGGTGCGGCAGCTGGTCGTGCTGCTCAACGAGTCGGGCTACGACCTGCACCAGGCCGAGACCACGCTGCGCGCCGCGGCGCTGGGCCGGCCGATCGAGGACATCGTCGCGCTCGTGAACATCATCGGTGCCGACGGCAGCAGTTGGCGCGCCACCGGCACTGGGACCGGCGCAGGCACCGGCTCGGCCGCGGGCGCTGAGGCGGATGCCCCGGCGCGGGCGGCCGCCGGACCCGCCGGAGCCGAGCCGCCGGCGTCGCCGTCGGACGGCAAACCGGCACCTGGCACCGCCACGCCCACGAGGAGGGCGCGCAAGGCCCTGCTGTCGGCCAGATCGCCGCTGGACCACGCGCTGGCGGCGGGTCCGGGCAGCCACACCACGTCCCCCGCGCTGCGGTCGGCATTGCGCTGGCCGGCGGCGGCCGCGCTGTTCGCCTGCGGCCTGATCCATCTGCCGACCGACCTGGCCGGACTGCGCTCCGGCGGCACCGCGGCGATGGTGTCGGTCGTGGTCACCGCGTGCTGTCTGCTCGCCGCGTTGTGGGTGGCCGTACGGGACAGCGTGACCGCGTGGGCCGCGGCGGCGGCGGTCGCCGTCGGGATCGTCGGGCTCCACGCGCTGGCCGGCGTGCGCGCCGTCGACCTCCTCGCGAGCAGTCTCGGTTCCCGGTTCGCCTGGGCGCAGGCCCTGGCGGTGCTGAGTTCCGCGGCGGTGATCGCCCTGGCCGCCACGGCCCTGCTCCGTCATACGAGGACGACCGGCGCGGCCGACGGCACCTGACGGCCTCCCGGCCCGGACGCCCGGAGGCACCGGTCCCCTCGGGACCGGTGCCTCGCCGCACCCCGGCCCGCCCCGGCCGTACCTCGGCCCGCCCCGGCCGTACCTCGGCCCGCCCCGGCCCGCCCCCTCCGTCGTGCCTGGGCGGGCTGGGCGGGAGAATGCGGACCGTGAGGATCAGCGCGCGGGAACTCAACAGGGCCACTCTGCACCGTCAACTGCTCCTTGAGCGGGCCCCGTTGGGGGTCGCCGAGGGCGTGCGGCGGGTGGTCGCGTTGCAGGCGCAGCACGCCGGCTCGGCGTACGTGGCGTTGTGGAACCGGCTGGCCGGGTTCGATCCGGCGGCGGTGGACGCCGCGTTCGGGCGGCGCGAGGTGGTCAAGGCGACGCTGATGCGGATCACGCTGCACGCCGTGCACGCCCAGGACTACCGGGTGTTCCGGGAGGCGGTGCAACCGACGCTGTACGCGTCGCGGCTCGGCTCCCGGACCGGGTTGCCGCCCGCCGAGGTGCAGGACCTCGTGCCGGGGCTGCTCGCGTTCGCCGAGGTGCCGCGGGGCACCGCGGAGATCAAGGAATGGCTCGCGGAGCGGGTGGGCGAGGCGGCCCGGGACGGGGCCTGGTGGGGGCTGCGCGGGTACGCGCCGCTGCACCACCATCCGACCGGCGGGCCCTGGTCGTTCGGGGAGCGCCCGTCGTACGTGACGGCCGGGGGCGATCCATTGGCGGCGGGGCGCGAGGGGGCGCCGGGGGCGCTCCGGCAACTCGTCGTGCGGTATCTGGAGGGTTTCGGGCCGGCGTCGGTGGCGGACGTGGCGCAGTTCGCGATGGTGCGGCGGGGTCCGCTCCGGGAGGCGTTGCGGGAGCTGGACGATGCGGTGGTGCGGCTCGAAGGGCCGGACGGCGGCGAGCTGTTCGACCTGCCGGGGGCCGGGCGGCCGGCCGGGGACACGCCCGCGCCGCCGCGGCTGCTCGGCATGTGGGACAGCGTCCTGCTCGCGTACGCGGACCGGGGCCGGGTGGTACCGCCGGAGTACCGGCGGGCGGTGATCCGGGTCAACGGTGACGTGCTGCCGACGCTGCTGGTCGACGGATGGGTCGCGGGAGTGTGGCGGCCCGTCGAGGGCGGGATCGAGGCGACGGCCTTCCACGACCTGCCGGAGCCGGTGTGGGACGCGCTGGCGGAGGAGTCCCGGGCGCTGTACGCCCTGCTGGCGGCGCGCGATCCGCGGCTCTACCACCGCTACGCCCACTGGTGGCCCAAGCTGCCGGCGGGGCACCGGCGGATGCTGCCCGGTTGAGCCCCTTCGACCCGGGCACGTGGTTCCCTGGTCGTCCGGAACCACGAGTCCACGTCGTCCAAGTCGTCCAGCTCGTCCAGGTCTGAGGAGCAGCCCATGACCAACGTCCCTGTCCCGTTCCAGGTGTACGTGGCGGGCACCTACCTGCACGGTACGAAGGCCGATCTCGCGCCGGGCGACCTGCTGACCCCCGGCCGCTCGTCCAACTACGAGGAGGGACGCACCTCCCGCCACGTGTACGTGTCCGAGACCCTGGACGCCGCCGTGTGGGGGGCCGAACTGGCGGCCGGCGAGGGCCCGGGGCGGGTCTACGTGGTCGAGCCGACCGGTGAGCTGGAGGACGATCCGAACGTCACCGACCGCAAGTTTCCGGGCAACCCGACCCGCTCCTACCGCACCCGTGAGCCGGTCCGGGTCGTGTCGGAGCTGACGGACTGGGCCGGGCACTCGCCCGAACAGATCGAGGCCATGCGGAACGGCCTGGACGACCTCCGTCGGCGCGGGATCGCCACGATCCTGGACTGACCGGCGGCAGATCCGCCAGGAACGTGGCGAGCGCCTCGTGCGGTGAGCGAGGTGGACGGGTGCCGAAGCCGTGGAGGTCGAGGTACAGCTGTCCGTCGGGGAAGCGATCGCGCAGCGGGTGCGCGGCGTGGACGGCCAGTGCGCTCTTGCCCACGCCGCCCACGCCGGCGACGGTCACCGCGTGCGGGCGGCCCGGGTGGGTGTCGTCCGTCAGGGCCTCGCAGAGCCGGTGCAGCTCCAGCCTGGTGCCGGGCGTAAGCGCATGCCTGTATGCCGACCTCCGACGCACTGCCGCCGCACCGTAGTCCGCAGGATCGCCAACTCGGTACCGCCGAACTGGCACGACGGGCCAGGCGAGGATGGGAGAGACGTGGAGTGCAGGCTGGCGGACGAGCGTGAGCATTGGCAGCAGCTCCGGCCGGAGCGCCTCCCTGCAGGTCCAGGTGTGACATGTGAACGTCCGGCCACCAGCCCGGCAGCGGCCCATATTCCGTGTGGTTCTCGGACATATGTTGCTCCATCGAGCGCCAGAACCCCGGCCGCACGCCGCGTTGGCTTCTCGCGAACGACGCGATCGTTGCCGCCCAACGCAGGGAACGCGCCCGCATCCGCAGCGAGAAGGGCATCCGTTGGGGCAGACGCCCCCTCAACGCCGCAGCCTGGCCGGCCTCGAACCGCAGCCCCGGAGTGTCGAAAGGGACAAGTTCACGAGAAGAACAGCGACCGAGGGACGACTCAGGAGGGGAACGGCTCGATCTCCCCCGCGAAGACGATGACCTGGTCGATGAGGCTCCGCCGCAGATGTACGACGTCCGTTCCCGCCAGGCGGGGGCCTCCATCCGGCGTGGTGAAGACCCACTGGTACCGGGCCCACTCGTCAGGCATGTCCACCGCTGAGCAGCGCACCATCGTGCCGGTCCCCGCCGGGTGGCGCCGGATGTCCAGCACGAACCGCTCGACCGCCGCGATTCCCTCGCTGCGACCCAACGGCCCCCAGAAGACCACGTCTGAGGTCAGCGCCTGGGAGAGCAGGGCAGTCACATAGCTGTCGTCCGAGGCGTTGAACGCGGAGATGAACGTGTCGATCGCGGCGCGTGCCGTCTCTTCCTGCATGCCCCAGTAATACCAGCCGTTGCGCGTGCGCTCGTCCCGCGAGCCGCCTTCCGATCACGGTGGACCATCCCGGTCACGGCACTTGGATGACGGCGCCCCGACTGGAACCCCACGCCACCGGAGCTTCCGATGCCGACCTCGACGTGGCGCTCGCAACGGCGGCGCGGGAGCCGCCGTTGCGACAGCCGTCGCGGTCAGTACCAGCGGTCCCTTGGAGGCAGCGGTGCCCCAGGCTACGTCCGCGCAACACTGCCCCTGGATCTTCCGCCGACCCCGCAGTGGGGCCGGACTGGCAATGGAAGACGCCGATCCGGGCGCCCCTGACCGACACCGCGGCGTGACTCACCCTGCCGACCCCGGAACGCCGGCGTTTACCTCGTCACGTGAGGTATTGGCCGAGTGTTTCACCTGCCCAGTGCGAGGAGACGCACCGGTTCGTTGAGATACTCAAGGGCTTGCTCGAAGTCTTCGAGACCGTCGGGATTGTCTCTCGTGAAGTCGTTGAGTTCCGAGAAAAGCGCGGTGAAGGCTTGCCACACTGCGGCATAGCGAGAGCAGATAGGATCGGTGGTGAGGTCGGAGAGAGCGGTAAACCCGGAGGAGGCGCAGGCCTCGATTTTCCGACGCAGCTCGTTGCTGCGGCTGATCGGTGACGATCGCGCTTCTTCTTTCACGAGGACGTGAAGACGATGAAGTTCCGTGTCCAGGTGATGTGGAAAATCCCACAGCTTGTCACGGGTGTTGGCCGGTTCGGTCCACGCGTTGTCCGATTGATCCATATGAGAAGCGAGCAGTTCGTCGAACTCAGGGAGGGCTGCTGGTAGTTCGATACGCGATTGGAGTGCGGCGTCAGCGGCGTTCTGGACTTCCTCGAGGAGCTTCCTGCGGTTGAACCAGGTTCGCGCCTCGGCCGCCGAGACGGTGTCCACACGGTTCCACACTTGCAGTTCCTTGGCGAGCCACTCGCGGACCGTGTACAAGTTGGCGGGAGCCTGCATGCTTCTGCGGTGCCAGACACGCTCCATCACCGTGCCGATCTTCTCAAGGAGTTCACGGTCATAGGCCGCCATCTCGATATCGGTCGGTGCGGGCTGGGCCTTCCGGTCTTCCCCTGCGGCCTCTTCCTCATAGCTGGGGAGGTCGGGTAGCGGGTGCGGGAAGACTTCCCGGCCGAAGCGAACAAAGCTGTTCGTCTTCCGTAGCTCGGTCAGGTCCGGGTCATCGAACAGAAGCCACGTCCGCCGGATGGTCGTGTACCCGCTCTCCGCTCTACGTATGGCCTCCTTCAACTCGTGGCAGGCCTCGTCTGCGAGATCCTGCCGGTATTCCCTACTGCAGGTTCTCATTGCCACCGCGTAGGCGCAGGCTGCGTTGTAGCAGCCCTGCCATTCCTTGAAGCCGTAGCGCTTCGCCCTGCGCACGGTCTTCTTCAGGGCATTTGCATCGCCCGGTTTCTGGACCCATTCGCGTACCCGAGCGGCGGCTTTGTAGACGCCGTTGCGCCAGCGCAGGGCTGCCCGAGGAGGCAACATTTCGACCTGCACAGGCGCCGCCTGGCTCAGTCGCAGTGGTGCCCACACATCCCGGCTGATCCGCAGCGCGGAGCGGGTGAGAGACGTCTCGTCGTGGCGGAAGCGTCGGAAGATCCGTCCGATCGGGTAGTCCTCGGTCAGTCGGCACAACTCCAAGGCGCTTGCACGCTGGAAGATCAGCTCAACCGTCTTCCTCTGATTCTCGTCGGCAACCTCGGTGATCTTGAGTGTCTCGTCGAGCCAGGTCTTCACCTCGTCATCGGACCCGTCGGGGCGCATGTCTGTCACGGCACGCCAGTACCGCTCGACCAGCGCTGGCCTGAGGGTCTCTCGGATCCGCTGACGGGCCAAGGTACGCGCCTGCGAGGGGGTTTCGGTCTTGCACCACTGTTTGGCGGTCAGCTCCGACGTGCCGAGGACGACGGCAAAGCGGTAGCGGGCCTGCAGTGCTCCGGGCTGGCCCCACAGGAACCACTGATAGAGGATCCGGCGCCAGTTCCACGGCCCCGCCCAAAGCCGCGCGATGTCCTTCCTGCTGCCCTGCCGGCCGATTGCAAGAGCTCCGTGATAAGTCTCCAGCGCATCGAGGTACAGGCCCAGTTTCTCCTGAGTGGCGCCGATCTGGTTCCGTATCTGCACATTGGCCGGGTCGATGTGCACTGCTCGGTAGTAGCTCTCCAACGCGCCGTCGAAATCGCGCTTCTTACTGAGTTCGCGCGCCTGCTGGTAAGCGGCGAACAACTCGCGCGGAAGGTCGCGGCCGCGCCAGTCGCGCCACGGCGCTCTTCGGCCAGCCCGGGTCACCGGCAGTAGTGCAGAAACCACCCAGTAGCCGGCCGTTCGGGTCGCCCGCTCCCAGCTCGTGTCCCAGAAGGTCTCGGACCGACTGCCCCGGATCGCGTATGAGGTGAGGGTCACAGTGAGTCCGAAGCCGGGACTCTCGTCGCGAGCGGCCAGCACACCGCCGACCCGATAGGCGATCCGGGGCCGGATACGGCTGCTCAGTCTCAGCAGGCTCGTCGGCAGGCTCGCGGGTTCGAGACTGACGTCACCGAGGAGATCCAGGAAGTTGTCGGCCGGGGTCTCGGCAGGAAGATTGGTCGGTGCGTACAGTTCGGTCTTCGACAGCTGCATCCGGAACTGGGCAGTGAGATCCTCGACTTGAGGGCTCGGCTCCTTTTCCGGCGTACCGTTGACCAGGGTCTGAACGTCGACCGGACCTGGCTTGTACGCATTGCGCACGAACATCGCCCGGCGCCATACCCATAGAACCAGAACGAACCCGATCAGCCAAGCGCACCGGATCCCCCATAGTTCAATGCTGTTGTCACCGGCCACCAGCCGCCCGAGCCCGCCCACTCCCTGCGCGAAGAACCACGACAGCCACTGGCCCAACTTTGGCAATCCATTCGAGGTTGTCCAGGCGTTGTGGCCGTTCCCGATCCACCACAGCGATGCGAGCAGGCCCGTGGCCAGCACGAGAGTCGAGACGTACCAGCCCGCTCGGTGCGGGTAGGGGAGGGACGAGCGATCCGCTCTGCTCAGCCATCCGCGACGGATGGGGAACATACCCGATCTCCCTCCGCTTCCTGCGGATCCCGGATAACTCCACCCTCTCACTCCTTCGCCGCCGTGTCAGAACCTGACGGCTCGTGGGGCTACGCGTCCTGGAGGACCAGGTGCAGGTCCTGGCCCAGGCCGTCAGAGCATTGACCGAAGGGCTGAAGGACATCCCTTCGCAGGGCACCAAGAGGGAGATGCAGTCGTCTCACGGCGGCCGGCTGTCGCACGAACTGCTGCTGTCCCAGGGACCATACTGGCCCGAAGATGTTGCCCTATGGGGCGATGAGGCGTCCGGCGGTGTCCGCTTCCGCCGGGACACCGCTGCGAAGAGTCGCCCGAGTGATTGGCCGAGTACGGGGTCGGTTCCGTGATCGTCACCGAGGGAGAGGCCCTCCCCAGCATCGTCACCGACGGCGACCTCGCGCTGGCCGCACTCGTGCGGGGCCTCGACGCGGACGACGTGATCGATTCGCTGATGACCTCGCCCGTGATCACGGTGGACGTCACCGACGACATCCACGTGGCCTACCGGACCTTCCGCACGGCCGCGACCGCAGTCTTCCCGGCCGTTACTCCCCCCCCGTTACCTTTTTCGTGGATCCGCAATGGGGCCTCCGGCCTTCGGTTCCGGCATGACTTCCCCCCTTGTTGTCCATGATCCGGGGGGGGTGGTGTCACCGGGCCCGGAGGCATCGACAGACCGCTGAAGAGGGGCTTGAGCACCGGCTTCACCCAAGGCCGGAAGAGCTCTCCGTAACGTGGATGTGGCAGCTCGGTGCCCAGGCAAGGCCGGACGAAAGCGTGATGGAGGGGCCTGCACGTGATCGACACCGGCAACATCGACGTCTTCCTCGGCCTGGACGTCGGCAAGGGCGAACACCACGCCACCACCGTCACCCCGGCCGGAAAGAAGGCGTTCGACAAGCGCCTGCCCAACACCGAGCCCAAGCTCCGCGAGCTGTTCGCCAAGCACGGAACCGTGCTGGTCGTGGTCGACCAGCCGGCCTCCATCGGTGCCCTGCCGCTGGCCGTCGCCCGCGACATGGGCTGCCCGGTCGCCTACCTGCCCGGCCTGACGATGCGGCGGATCGCCGACCTCTACCCAGGCGAGGCCAAAACGGACGCGAAGGACGCGTTCATCATCGCCGACGCCGCCCGCGCGATGCCCCACACGCTGCGGGCCATCGACGGCGAGGACGAGACCATCGCCGAACTGGAGATGATCGTCGGCTTCGACGACGACCTGGCTGGCGAGGCCACCCGGGTCGCGAACCGGCTGCACGGCCTGCTGACGCAGATCCATCCGTCGCTGGAACGGGTGGGGCCTCGGTTGCAGCACCCACGCTGATGGAACGGTTCGGGTCACCGGCCCAGATACGCAAGGCAGGACGGCGGAGGCTGGTCACCCTGCTGCGGCCGAAGGCGCCGAGGATGGCCGAGCGGCTGGTCGAGGAAATCTTCGTCGTCACCGTTCCCGGCACCGAGGCGGCCGCGCTGATCGTCCCGAGCCCGGCCGGAACCCTGACGAGCCGCCCTTGACCGGCGGAAACTCCTGGCCGGGCGGATCGAGGACCTCCTGGAGGTTCACCCTCTTTCGAAGGTCCTGACGTGCATGCCGGGCATCGGCGTCAGGACCGGAGCCAGGATCCTGATCGAGGTCGGCGACGGCAGCACCTTCCCGACCGCCGGCCACCTCGCCGCCTACGCAGGACTCGCCCCTGCGACCCGCAGTTCCGGGTCATCGATCCGCGGCGAACAGCCCTCCCGGAGAGGAAACAAGCAGTTCAAACGAGCCTTCTTCCTCTCCGCCTTCGCCGCCCTGGGCGACCCGGCATCGCGGGCCTACTACGACAAGAAGATCGCCCAGGGCAAGCACCACACCCAAGCCCTGCTCTGCCTCGCCCGACGACGGGAAGATGTCCTGTTCGCCATGCTCCGCGACGGCACCTTCTACGAACCCCGGCCCACGGCCGCGGTCACATGACCAGCGGCTCAGCCAAGAGGACGACCCGGTCGGCCTCGACATCGAAGCCGAGTACCGGATGGCCGGCATCGCCCTCCGGATCCATCAGCACCGGCTTGCCCAACCGCCGCCCGATCTCCCGAAGGAAGCCGCAGAACACATCAAGCCGCTCCTGCCCCTGCAACTCCCGCACATCGACGTCGAAGTCGACTTCCTCCTCGACAAGGAACCGGAAGATCACCAGAACATCGGGAGCCGGCCAGACCCGCAAGTACGGGCACTCAGCGTCCGCCGGGCGGGACAGCACGGTCTCCGCCCGGGGCACCGGCAGCACCGTCGCCTCTTCGGAGTACTGGCACTTCCAGCCCTTCTCCGCGACAAGATCGAGGACGGCCTGCCAGTCCTCCACCGAGGCATCCGGGACCCGCACGTCCGGCAGCGACCCCATCAAGTCCGGATCGAAGAAACAGCTCACGTCATCCCACAGCAGATCAGCCACTCCGCCATGCTGCCCTGCCCCCGGCCCAACGCAGCCCCGTTTCCCTTGACCGAAGGGATAGGGGCACCCCCCGTCGAACTCCGGCAGCTAGCTGACAGCCGCCGACTGTCAGCTATCTCGGCGTCTCCGGCCGCGCCGCCAACACGGCCACTCCGGTGGGCACATATAGGGGACGTCACCCTGGCATCACCGCAGAGGACCGCACCGCCGAGGCTAACGCCCCGTTCAGGCCAGCCAACAGCCCGGACCGGCGTCCTCGACGCAGGAGACAAAAGGGCCAACCGTCCTGCTCGGTCACACGTTGCGACCGAGCGTTCGATCGGCTCAGTCCGGCCAGGTAGGAGCTCAACGATGCCTGCCGCAGCGGGCAGCTCGGCGCCCGAGACTCAGCGTGCGTCGTGCCTCCGCTTACGCCGTCCACGACAGATGCGGGGCGACGGCCACGGTCGCCAGCTGGCCGCCTGCGGTCCGGCCGAGCCAGACAGTAGTCGTGCCCGCTCCAGCACCGCTTCAGGTACGCGTGGATCATCAGAACGACACCAAGCCGCTCCCCCACAGCGAAGACGGCCGCCAGATAGACGGACCTCTCTGGTCCAGCCTCACTACGGCGCTCACACCTTGCCCAGATCCCCCTCCCGACGATCAGGGGCAGCCCCAGACGGCACGGCACCCAGGCCACGGCTCCCGGCCCGCTCCACGCAGCCGTCGAGTGCACCGGCCAACCACGGCGCTCAGTCACATTGCTGTGACGAGCAACGCCAGGTGCCCTCTGGACAACTTCGATGCTCAGGAGCCGCCCGTACGATCAGGATGTGGTGCCCAGAGGCACCACACGATTGCGCTCTTCGCCCGGAAGACGAGCCAGCAGTCGCGTGACCTGGCTGAGGTCATCCTCGTTCACCGTCACCTCTCACCCGCGAGGTCGAGATCACGCCTGGGGGCCTCGGCAGGATCCTGCGCCGGCTGGAGCCGACGCCACGGGTCCGCGATCGGATGGGACGCCTCGCGCCACCAGGCATCCGCGGGCACCTTCCCCGCCGGCTCGAACGGCTCACCCGGCCGCGGCAGCGCCACCGCCTGGCCGGCCTCCTCGGCCTCGTACTTCGTCCACTCCCCCGGCTCGGCCCACGGGTGCGGGGCCAGGTTGAAGGTGCCCCAGTGGACCGGCAGCAGCACGCCGTGCGGGCTGCCGCCCTGCAGGTCGAGGTGGGCGAGCAGGCCCTCGGCCGGGGTCATGTGGATGTCGGGCCAGTACTCGGAGTAGGCGCCGATCTGGATCATGGTGGCGTCGAAGGGGCCGTGGGCCGCGCCGATGTCCTTGAAACCGGAGAAGTAGCCGGTGTCGCCGCTGTGGTAGACGCGGTGCGCGGGGCCCTCGACGGCCCAGGAGGCCCACAGGGTGTGCTGCTGGTTGCGCAGGCCGCGGCCGCAGAAGTGGCGGGCGGGGGTCGCGGTGAGGCGCAGGTCGCGGACGGTGGTGGACTCGGTCCAGTCGAGCTCGCGGATCCGGGCGGCGGAGACGCCCCAGCGCTCCAGGTGGGCGCCGACGCCGAGCGGCACCGCGAAGACGGTGTCGGTGCCGGCCAGCGCCTTGATCGTGGGCAGGTCGAGGTGGTCGTAGTGGTCGTGGGAGATCACCACGACGTCGACCGGGCCGAGGGCGGCGAGCGGCACGGGGACGGGGTGCAGCCGCTTGGGTCCGACGAAGGCGAAGGGCGAGCAGCGGTCGCCCCAGACCGGGTCGAAGAGCACCCGGTGCCCGTCGATCTCGGTGAGGACGCTGGAGTGGCCCATCCAGGTGAGCCGCAGCCCGGTGGCCGGCGGCCGGGCGAGGTCGGCCAGGGTGGTGGGGTGCACGGGGATCCGGCCGGCCGGGGCGCGCTTCACCCGGGCCTCCTTCTCGAAGTACACCTTGGCGAACTCGACGGCCCCGCCGGACGGCCGGTGCCGGGCGGGCTCGGGGTTCACGAAGACCCCGTCGGCGAAGTTCGGGGAACGGAGGATGCGCTCCCAGCGCTCCCCCGCCGCGTCGGCGCCGAAGGCCGCGGGGCGCAGCGCGCGCAGCCGTGCCCGCAGCGTGTGGTCGGAGCCAGTGCCGGTCACGAGACCTCCTGAAGTCGAGGATCTCCCCATTATGAGCGGCTCGCGCCGTCCCGCGCCGGGGCCGGGTCCCAGTGGGGTGCCTTTCCGGGATTTGCCCTGGTCACGCGCTGTGCAGGGTTGTGCCGGAGGCGGCGAGGGCGCCGTGGGCCCTCGCCGCGAGCTCGGGCTGCCGTGACCGTCGTGGCGCGCGCGGGGTCGGCCCGGGGCCGTCGCGGCGCGAGGCCGGCTCGTACGTCCAGGAGCAAGCGGCGGGCCCCCTGGCCCACGTCAGCAGGCCAGCGCGAGCGGCGGGCGCCAGACGCGGCCGTCCCCCGCGATGCCCTGCGTCGGCGTGTACGACAGCGGTACGACGTGGGTGGCGGCGGCGGCCTCGTTGCGGGTGCCGAGCCAGAGGTCGATGATCTGCCACGGGCGGCCGTCGAGCACGACGACCGTCCTCGGCTGGCCGCCGCAGCTGTTGCCGTTGAAGATGCGGCGCCCGTACGCGGGTGCGTTCCAGCCGACGTTGCCGGGCGCGGTCCAGCCGGAGTAGAGCGAGGGCGCGGTGGCGTAGCCGATCGGGGTGCCGGCGCAGTATCCGCAGGCGGGATCGGCGTACGTGAGGACGTAGTGGCGCTGTACGGCGTCCCAGTAGCCGCCCGGCCCCTCGACCTGGCTGAGCCCGGCGACCTTGTGCACCCCGACGCCGTGGCCGCCGGTGCCCAAGAGGTCGACTTCCTCGATGTCGATCTGGGCGCTGCAAGCGTGCGTGCAGACGAGGGCGGGGCGGCCGCCGGGGGCGCCGGAGGCGATGAAGCCGAAGTCGCCGTTGCCGGTGCAGAAGGAGAGCGCGCGGGAGCGCGGCGAGGAGCGCGGTCGCGGCGAACAGGAGGCTGAGAAGGGCGACATGGGCGCGACGTACATGCACGAGTGATGATTATCAGACAAACCATCAGATTTCGTTCCGGACGCGCGTGTCGTGGGCCGCCGCCACCGTCCCCCCGGGGCCGCCGACGGGTGTTGTCAGTGCCGCTTGGTACAAATTCTCGCGTCAGCCGATCAACGCCGTCCGGCCTCAGGTCCGGTGTCTGGAGCAAGACATGACCATTCGGGATTACCTGCGCGAGTTCCACGGCCTGCCCGTGTTCCAGTTCCCCGTGCCCGGCGTGCCGGCCGAGCTGCCCGACCCCGACGCGGTGGCCTGGCGGCTGTTCGCGGCGACGTACGCCGAGGACGACGACGAGCTGTGGCAGCCGCTGTTCGAGCGCTTCCTCGCCACCGTCGACACCACGCGGGTGCGGGCGATCGTCGTCGGCGGCTGGGACGAGGCGTACGACACCTCCTCGGCCGCCATCGTCGAGGCGCTCGCGGGCGCGAAGGACCGACTGCCGGCGCTTGAGGCGGTGTTCCTCGGCGACATGCTCTCCGAGGACTGCGAAATCTCCTGGATCATGCAGTCGGACGTCACCCCGCTGCTCGCCGCCTACCCCGGGCTGCACACGCTCGCCGTCCGCGGCGCGAGCGGTCTGGAATTCCCGCCGCTGCGGCACGAAGGGCTGCGCCGCCTGGTCCTGCAGACGGGCGGACTGCCGGCCTCCGTGGTGCGGGACATCGGTGCCTGCGACCTGCCCGCCCTGGAGCACCTGGAGCTGTGGCTCGGCCGGGACGACTACGGCAACGACACCACGCCCGCCGACCTGGAGCCGATCCTGGCCGGCACCCGACTGCCCGCGCTGCGGTATCTGGGGCTGCGCAACAGCGACACCCAGGACGACGTGGCCGCCGCCGTCGCGAGCGCCCCGGTCGTGTCCCGCCTGGCCGAACTCGACCTGTCCATGGGCGTGCTCACCGACAAGGGCGCCGAGGCACTGCTCGCCGGCCAGTCGCTCACCCACCTGAAGCGGCTCGACCTGTCGCACCACTACGTCTCCGAGGAGACGGCCGAGCGGATCACGGCCGCGCTAGCGCCGCACGGCGTCGACGTGGACGTCAGCGACCGGCAGGTCCCGGACGAGTACGACGGCACGCTCTACCGGTACACCGCGGTCGGCGAATGAGCCCCGCCGCGAGCCTCCGCCCCGTCGTCGTCGGCAATCCCGGCAACCGTCGGGTCCGCCTCTTCCAGGACGCGGTGCGCGCCGCCGGCCTGCCCGCGGCGCGCGTCGTGCCCTGGCTCGACGTGCTGCGCGGCCGCGCGGGGTTCCGGGCCGGGGAGACCGTCCGGGTCGACACGCCCGGCGACGACGAGGCGGTCGACCGGCTGCTGCGCGGCGCGGACGACCCGGCCCGGGTGGAGGGCTCGCGGCGCTGGTACGAGCGGTTCACGAGCGAACTGTCGGCGCTCGCCGTCCGGGTGGGCGAGGCCGGGGCGGCCCTGGTGGACGATCCCGCCGAGACGGCCGTCCTCTTCGACAAGCGGCTGACCCATGGACGGCTGCGGGCCGCCGGGGTCCCGGTGCCGGACTCCCCCACCTCGGGCCCGGCGGCGCCGGCCGTACGGGGCTGGGCGGACGTGCGGGCGCTGATGGCCGAGGCCGGGCTGCGCCGGGTGTTCGTGAAGCTCGCGCACGGCTCCTCGGCCTCGGGCGTCCTCGCGGTCGAGACGGCCGGCGGCGGCCGGGTGCAGGCCACCACCTCGGTGGAACGCGACCCGGACGGCCGCCTGTTCAACTCGCTGCGGGTGCGGCGCTACGGCACCGAGGGCGAGGTCGCGGCGATCGTGGACGCCCTCGCCCCCGACGGCCTGCACGTCGAGCGCTGGCTGCCCAAGGCCGCACAGCACGGGCGCGCGGCCGACCTGCGGGTTGTCGTCGTCGACGGCCGGGCCACCCACGCCGTCGTCCGCACCAGCCGCTCCCCCATGACCAACCTCCATCTGGGCGGCGCCCGCGGCGACCTGGCCGCCGCCCGGGACGCGATCACCGCGGCCGGCGGCCGGTTCCAGGACGCGCTCGCGGTCTGCGAGGCGGCGGCCGCGGCCTTCCCCAGCACCGGCTGCGTGGGCGTCGACCTGCTGCCCGGCACCGGCTGGCGCCGCTTCGCCGTCGGCGAGGTCAACGCCTTCGGCGATCTGCTCCCCGGGCTCACGGGCCTGCCTGGCAGCGGCGCCGAGGGCCTGGACACCTACGCGGCCCAGGTCGCCGCCCTGCTCCGTACCCGATCCACAGAAACCAGCACGCCGTGAACACCATGAACACCACCGAGCGCGCCCCCGACATGAACGAGATCGTGGGCAGCCACGACCTGCTCCTCGTCACCCTCGACACCCTGCGGTACGACGTGGCCGCCGAGCTCGCCGCCGCGGGCCGCATACCGAACCTGGCCCGGCATCTGCCCGGCGGGGCGTGGGAGCGGCGGCACGCGCCCGGCAGCTTCACCTACGCCTCCCACCAGGCCATCTTCGCGGGCTTCCTGCCCACTCCGGCGGCGCCCGGCCCGCATCCGCGGCTCTTCGCGGCCCGGTTCGCGGGCAGCGAGACCACGGCGGACGGCACCTTTGTCTTCCACGACACGCCCGACCTGGTGTCGGCGCTCGCGCACGAGGGCTACCGAACGGTGTGCGTCGGCGGGGTCGGCTTCTTCAACGGGCAGCCGCCGCTCGGCTCGGTGCTGCCCGGTCTGTTCCAGGAGAGCCACTGGGAGCCGTCGTTCGGAGTCGCCTCGCCGACGTCCTTCGAGTCGCAGGTGGCCCGCGCGGAGGAGGTCGTGGCTCGGCTTTCCCCGGACCGCCGGCTGTTCCTGTTCGTGAACGTCTCGGCGCTGCACCAGCCCAACTGGTTCCATCTGCCGGGCGCGACCCGCGAGGCCGGCGACTCCCGGGCCACCCACGCCGCCGCCCTGGAGTACGTGGACCGGCACATCGGACGCCTCTTCGCGGCGATGAGCAGCCGCCGCGACTGCTTCGCGATCGTCTGCTCGGACCACGGCACGGCGTACGGGGACGACGGCTTCACCGGCCACCGGCTGGGCCACGAGTCGGTGTGGACGGTGCCGTACGCGCAGTTCACGCTCCCCGGACCGGCGACCGGTGACTCCGCTCGCGCCGGGGACGCCAGTCGCGCCGGTGACTCCGCTCGCGCCGGGGAGGAGGCCGCGTGACGACTCCGACCGACACCCCGCGCCCGTACCGCAGTTACGTCTACGCCTATCCGCACAAGACCGCGTACCGTCCGCTGCCCGAGCGGCCGCCACTGGCGGCGCTCTGGGCGGACGAGCCGAAGGACGCGCTCTCCCTCTACGCGCACATCCCGTTCTGCGAGGTCCGCTGCGGCTTCTGCAACCTCTTCACCCGGATCGGCGCCCCGGACGAGCTGACCACCCGCTATCTGGACGCCCTCGACCGGCAGGCGACGGCGGTGCGCGAGGCGCTGGGCGACACGGCGCCGGTGCGGTTCGCCACGGCCGCGTTCGGCGGCGGCACGCCGACCTTCCTCACCGCCGGCGAGCTGGAGCGGCTCTGCGACATCGCCGAGCGGCGCATGGGCGCCGACCTGCGGGCGGTGCCGCTGTCCGTGGAGACCTCGCCGGCCACCGCGACCGCCGACCGGCTCGCCGTGCTCGCCGAGCGCGGCGCGACCCGGCTGAGCATCGGCGTGCAGAGCTTCGTCGAGGCCGAGGCCAGGGCCGCCGTGCGCCCGCAGCGCCGGGCCGACGTCGAGGCGGCCCTCGGCCGGATCCGCGACACCGGCGTGCCGGTCCTCAACATCGACCTGATCTACGGGATCGACGGCCAGACCGAGGAGTCCTGGCGCCGCTCGCTCGACGCCGCGCTGGCCTGGCGGCCCGAGGAGCTCTATCTGTATCCGCTGTACGTGCGTCCGCTCACCGGCCTCGGCCGCGCGCAGGACCCGGCGGCGGCCGACCGGGAGTGGGACGAGCGGCGGCTGCGGCTCTACCGGCACGGCCGGGACCATCTCCTCGCCCACGGCTACGCGCAGGTGTCGATGCGCATGTTCCGGCGCGCCGACGCCCCGCCGCTCGGTCCCGACGACTACGCCTGCCAGACGGACGGCATGATCGGCCTGGGCTGCGGCGCCCGCTCGTACACCTCGGCGCTGCACTACTCCTTCGACTACGCGGTCGGCATGCCGGAGATCCGCCGGATCATCGACGCGTACACGGGCACGGTGGACTTCTCCAGGGCCGAGGTGGGCCGCCGGGTCGACGCGGCCGAGGCGCGTCGCCGCCATCTGCTCCAGTCGCTGCTCCAGGCCGAGGGCATGCCGCTCGCCGACTACACGGCCCGGTTCGGCGGCTCGCCGTTCGAGGACTTCGCCGACGAGCTGGCCCGCTTCGAGAAGTGGGGCTGGCTGGACACCGGCGCCCCGGCCGGGCTGCTGCGGCTCTCGCCCGAGGGCCTGGCGCACTCGGACGGGCTCGGACCGGAGCTGTTCTCGCCGGCGGTCCGGGCGGCGATGGCCGCGTACGAGACGAAGTGACCGGGGGACGCACGGCATGGACCTGACCCTGCTCTACCGGGGGCCGCTCGCCTCCTGCGACTACGACTGTCCTTACTGCCCGTTCGCCAAGCGGCGCGACAGCACGGAACAGCTGCGGGCCGACCGGGCGGCCCTGGAGCGCTTCGCCGGCTGGGCCGCCGGGCAGACCGGGGACCGGCTGCGGATCCTGTTCACGCCGTGGGGCGAGGGCCTGGTGCGGTCCTGGTACCGGCGCACGATCGTCGAGCTGTCCCGGCTGCCGCACGTGGAGCGGGTGGCGATCCAGACCAATCTGAGCTGCCGCACGGAGTGGCTGGCGGAGGCCGACCCGGAGACGGTGGCCCTGTGGTGCACCTACCACCCCGGGCAGACGCCGTACGAGCGTTTCCTCGGCAAGTGCCGGACGCTCGCGGCGCGCGGCATCCGCTTCAGCGTCGGCGTCGTCGGGCTGCCCGAGCACCGCGAGCACGCCCGCCGGCTGCGCGCCGAGCTGCCGGACGAGGTCTATCTGTGGGTGAACGCGGCCGAGGGCCACACCTACACCGACGCGGAGGCCGCCGACTGGACGGCGCTCGACCCGCTCTTCCCGTACAGCCGCCATCCGCACCGCTCGGCCGGGCTGCCGTGCCGCACGGGCGAGTCGGTCGTCTCGGTGGACGGCGACGGGACGGTGCGGCGCTGCCACTTCGTCCGCGCCGAGCTCGGCAACCTCTACGACGGCTCGTACCGCGCCGCGCTGCGCCCCCGGGCCTGCCCGCTCGCGCGGTGCGACTGCCACATCGGCTACGTCCATCTGGAGACGCTGCCGCTGTACGACGTGTTCGCCGGGGGCGTCCTGGAACGCGTCCCGGCGAACACGGCATGGCGGGACGCCCCCTAGAGGGGCGTCTGCAGCGGCATCAGAGCGGCAGCAGGTCGGGGCGCTTGGCCTCGACGTGGTCGCCGGAGCTCTCGCCGCGCAGCCGGCGCCCGATCCACGGGACCAGGTGCTCCTTGGCCCAGTGGATGTCGTCCTTGGTGACCTCGAGGGCGCCCCGCGGCGGCAGCGGCGGCCACGGCTGCTCCGGGTCGGCCGGCACCGGCAGGCCGAGGACCTGGGCGGCGCGCAGCGCGACCCGGGTGTGGCCCTCGGGCGAGAGGTGCAGCCGGTCCTCGTCCCAGGCGCGGCGGTCCTGGACGGACCTGAGCGACCACAGGTCGAGCACGGGGCAGCCGTAGCGGTCGGCGATGGCCCGGACGTGCCCGTTGTACGTGGCGATCTTGCCGCGCAGGTGCTTGAGGAGCGCCACTTCCTTGGTGTCGAAGCCGGTCGTCACCATGACGGTGCCGACGGCGGAGGTCAGGTCGGCGACGGCGCGCTCGAAACGCTCGGCGACGTCGTCGGGGTCGGTCCCGGGGCGGATGATGTCGTTGCCCCCGGCGCAGAAGGTCACCAGGTCCGGGGCGAGTTCCTTCGCCCGTGGGACCTGTTCCGTGACGATCTGGTCGAGAAGGCGCCCCCGTACGGCCAGGTTGGCGTAGCGGAAGGCGTCGTGCTCAGGCAGCTGGTCGGCGAGCAGGACCGCGAATCGGTCCGCCCAGCCGACGAAATTCCCGTCGGGCCCGGGGTCTCCCACGCCCTCGGTGAAGCTGTCACCGATCGCCGCGTACGACCCGAATGCGTTCTTGTCTCGTGATCTCGAATCGTCTGCCACGGGAACTCATCTTTCCCTTATGGATGTGACCTACGCGACCGTAAGGAGGGGTTGACGGCGGGTGACATATGCCACCTGGTAAAGATCGCGCCAATGAGGAATAAGCGAGGCCCCGGCACGTGCTCGTGCCGGGGCCTCGTCACTGACGTTTCGTCAGCGGCGTCAGATGTTGACGCCGTGCTGGCGCAGCGCGGCCAGCGGGTCGATGTCGGAGCCGTAGTCCGGCCCGGTGCGCATCTCGAAGTGGAGGTGCGGGCCGGTGGAGTTGCCGGTCGAGCCGGAGAGGCCGATCACCTGGCCGCCGGTGACGGTCTGGCCGGCGCTCACCGAGATCGAGGAGAGGTGGCCGTACTGGGAGAAGGTGCCGTCGGCGTGCTGGATGACGATCTGGTTGCCGTAGGCGCCGCCCCAGCCGGCGGAGTAGACGGTGCCGGGGCCGACGGCGTGGACGGCCGTGCCGGTGTCGGCGATGAAGTCGACGCCCGTGTGGTAGCCGGAGGACCACATGGAGCCCGGCTGCTTGTACGGGGTGGAGATGCCGCCGTTGAGCGGGACGACCCAGCCGGAGGAGGAGGTCGTCGCGGCCGAAGCCGGGGCGGCGGCCGGAGCGGAGGTGGTCGCGGCGGAGCGCTCGGCGCTGCGCGAGGCGCGCTGCTCGCCGCCGGCCTTGGCCGCGTGGGCCTTCGCCGGGTGGGCCTTCGCCGGGTGGGCCTTGGCGTGGCTCTTGGCGCCGAGGGTCAGCTTCATGCCGGGCAGGATCAGCGAGGGGTTCTCGCCGATGACCTGGCGGTTGTCGCGGTAGAGCTTGTGCCAGCCGCCGGCCAGGTGGTGGTCGGTGGCGATCTTCGACAGGTAGTCGCCGCGGACCACGGTGTACGAGACCGGGGCGGCGGCGTGGGCCTGGGCGGGAGTGACGGCGGCGGGAGTGACGGCGGCGGGGGCCACGGCGGCGACCCGCTGGGGCGTCACGGTCGGGGCGGCCTGCTCGGCGGCGTGGGCGCCGGTCGCGCCGATCAGCGGGAGCGCGACGACGGCGCCACCCGCGCCGGCGGCGACGAACCCGCGGCTGATCGGGTTGGCCTTGGGACGGCGGTGCTTACCCTTCGCGGGCATGGCGAGTTCCTCTCCGTCGCCTGCGAGGTGAGCTGTCGGGTTCGGACTGGAGATGTCCGGCCGCGTGGTCGCGGCTTCACCCCGAGCCGTCCTTCGTGGGTGCTGCATCGAGGGATCGGCAAAGTACCTGGGTCCCCCGCTCCTGCCTGACACGGATGGGTGCGGATTCCGGGCGGCGGCAGGATTCGGCGGTCCGTCCGGATTGAGCGCGACGCTAGACGAGCCGGGTCGACGGGAACAAGCCACGGTTTTTCGGCCACTCTTGATCGAGCGATATCCGGCCGGAATTCCGGTCACCCTGCGTCGATGACGGACCCTCGATTTCCCTTTCCGCGAGGGAATTTGAAAAAGACGATCAGCCACGGTCCGTCACGTTTATGACGCTGCTCACGCTCCGATTCCCATCTCCCCTGCAACCAGGGCGCGTTATCACCAAACCCGCAATACGGACAGATCGCCCATTCCCGCCCGAGGGGGTATGCCGGGGGCGGTCGACCCTGGATGATTGCCCCAGGAGCCGATCTCGAGAGACCAGGAGCAACCTTGACGCAAGCGACCACCGAGCCCGAGCTCGCCGGCGTACGCAACTTCCGTGACCTGGGCGGGCTGCCGACCACGGACGGCCGGGAGGTGCGCCCCGGGCGCCTCTTCCGCAGCGGTCACCTGGCGCACGCCACCCCGGAGGACACCGCGTTCCTCACCACCCTGGCCCTGCACACGGTGTTCGACTTCCGCAACGACGCGGACCGGAAGGTCGAGGGACCGGACGTGGACCTTCCGGGGACACGGAACGTGAACATCCCGCTGAGCGATCCGGCCGACGGCAAGGAGTTCTGGAAGCTGGTGCGCACGGGCGACCTGGCGCAGCTGCGCGAGCTCCTGGCGGACGGCAAGGCCGCGGCCCGGATGTCCGGTTCGTACCGGAAGATGATTGTCGAGAAGACGGCTGAGCACAGCCGGATCCTGCACGCGATGGCCGAGGACAGCGTCCCGGTCCTGATGCACTGCGCGGCCGGCAAGGACCGCGCGGGTCTGGCGATCGCGATATCCCTGCTCGCGCTCGGCGTCGAGCGGGAGGCGATCGAGGCGGACTACCTGAAGTCCAACGCCCCGCACCGCCGCTACAAGGTGCAGCGCAGCTCCACCGCCCCGGACGCCATGTCGCCGGAGGTGATGGAGCTGCTCGCGCCGCTCTTCGACGCGCGGGTGGAGTACCTGCAGGCCGCCTTCGAGGCGATCGAGGCGACCTGGGGCTCGGTGGACGCCTATCTCGCCGAGGGCCTGAAGCTGGCCCCGGAGACCCGGGAGCGGCTGCGCGAGCGGATGCTCACGGAGGCGTAGGGTCCGCGGTTCCGGTCCCGCTACTTCGCCCCCATCGCGAAGAGCAGGTAGAGGAAGGCGGCGAAGAGATGGCCGGCGACCAGATAGGCGAAGAGCCGGAGCACCAGGCCCTTGGGGAACTTGCCCTCACCGCGCTCCTCGCCGGTGACCGGTACGGACTTCTCGGACATGTCGGTCCTTTCTAGACCTAGCGGCGGTGCGGGGTCCCGTCGCCGAGGCACAGCTCGGCGACGGGGCTCTGCATCAGGGTGTGGACGAACAGCAGCTCCGTCCCGGCCTGGGTGGCGGCACCGATCCGGTGCGGGGTGAGCGAGTCGAAGTGGGCGCTGTCCCCGGGATCGAGGACGTGCACCGCCTCGCCGAGCGCGAGCCGCACCCTGCCTTCCAGGACGTGGATCCACTCCTCGCCGGGGTGGACGCGCACGATGTCGGCGCGGGTGGCGTACGGGACGTGGACCCGCAGGCACTGCAGGGCGCGCCCGGCGCCGCCGGCCTGGCGGTAGATCCAGCCGTCCGCCTCGACCGGCTCGGAGCGCCCGGCCCGGACGACCGGGTCGCGCTCCGGCGGCGCCTCGCCGAGCAGCTCGGAGACCGTCGTACCGTAGATACGGGAGAGCGCGAGCAGCATCGGCAGCGAGGGCTGCCGGTTCCCCGTCTCGAGCCTCGACAGATGGGCCGGTGAGAGTCCGGCGCGCTGGGCGGCCGCCTCCAGGGTGAGCCCGCGCCGCCGGCGCAGGGCCCGCAGCTGGGGGGCGACGTCCGGTACGGCGTCGGTGACGTGGTCCATGTGTCCATTGCGCCAGGCTTGTGCCTCTGAGGCAACTTTCTTGCCTCAGAGGCAAACCCCGCTCGACGCGATCCGGTCAGTGCCCGTTCAGCGCTGGGCCACGGCCTGCTTGACCAGCGTCTTTCCGAAGTCCCACATCAGTCCGCCGCCCCCGTGGGCGTCGTCCATGACGGCCGTGAAGGCGGTCACGAAGCGGTCGACGTCCGTCTCGTCGACGATCAGCGGCGGGATGAGCTTGATCACCTCCAGGTGGTCGCCGGACACCTGGGTCAGGATGTGGTGGCGCTGGAGCAGCGGCACCACGACCATCTGGGCGAAGAGTCCCTTGCGGGCCGCCTGGAGCATGGTCCAGCGGCTGCGCAGGCCCAGCGAGGACGGCCGGCCGAACTCGACGCCGATCATCAGTCCGCGGCCGCGGATCTCCTTCAGCAGCTCGTAGCGCGGTACGAGCTCGCGCAGCCGGGAGGCGAGCAGGTCACCCATCCGGCGGACGTGCGCGACGGTGTCCTCGGCCTCCATGACCGCGAGTACGGCGAGCCCGGCGGCCATGGCCTGCGCGTTGGAGCCGAAGCTGGCCGAGTGGACCAGGACCCGGTCCATCGAGGAGTAGACCTTCTTGAAGATCCAGTCCTTGCCGAGGGTGGCGCCGACCGGCACGTAGCCGCCGGAGAGCGCCTTGGCGACGCACACCAGGTCGGGCTCCACGCCGTCCTCGTGCTGGTACGCGTAGAAGTCGCCGGTGCGGCCGAGGCCGGTCTGCACCTCGTCGGCGATCAGCAGCGCGCCGTGCCGGTGCAGGAGATCCTGGGCGGCACGCAGGAAGCCGGGCGGCGCCTCCTGCACCCCCTTGCCCTGGATGGGCTCGACGACGAAGCCGGCCACGTCGCCCCTGCGCAGCTCCCGCTCCAGGGCGTCGAGGTCGCCGAGCTCGATCGCCGTGTCGGGCAGCAGCGGCGCGAAGCCGTCCCGGAAACCCTTCTCCCCGTTGACGGAGAGGGAGCCGGTGGTGAGGCCGTGGAAGGCGTGCGCGCAGTAGACGATCCTGGGCCGCCCGGTGGCGTACCGGGCGAACTTCAGGGCCGTCTCGACGGCCTCGGTGCCGCTGTTGCCGAAGAAGACCCGGTCCAGGTGCGGGCTGTGCGCGAGCAGCCGCTCGGCGAGCAGTCCGGGCAGCGGCGGGCAGTCGAAGCGGGTGAGGTCGGCGAGCTGGGCGTCGAGGACGTCGTGCAGCGCCTTGCGGACGACCGGGTGGTGCCGGCCGAGCCCCATGACACCGAAGCCGGCGAGCATGTCGAGGTAGTCGTTGCCTTCGGCGTCCCAGAAGTGCGCGCCCTCGGCCCGTACGTACGTCCGGTCGAAGCCGATGGTGTGGAGCATGCGCGGGAGCTGGTGGTTGAGGTGGCGGGCGTGCAGCTCGTAGCGCTCGCCGCCGCGCTCGGCGAGCAGCGCCCGCAGGTCGAACTCGCCGGTCATGAGGTGCTGTTCCCGTTGACGGTCTCGCGGATCGCGCGCAGCGACTCCTTGAGGGAGCCCATGGTGGCGAGGACGGCGGTGGGCTCGTAGCCGCAGTGCGCCATGCAGTTGGCGCAGCGCGGGTCCTTGCCGCGGCCGTACTTGTCCCAGTCGGTCTCCTCGATGAGTTCGCGGTACGTGGGGACGTAGCCGTCGCTCATCAGATAGCAGGGGCGCTGCCACCCGAAGAGGGAGTAGTTGGGGATCGCCCACGCGGTGCACGGGAAATCGGCCTTGCCCTCCAGGAAGTCCAGGAAGAGCGGCGAGTGGTTGAGCCGCCAGCGCCGCCGGTTTCCGCCCGCGAACGCCTTCCTGAAGAGTTCCCTGGTCTGTTCGACGCCGAGGAAGTGCTCCTGGTCGGGAGCCTTTTCGTAGGCGTAGGCGGGCGAGATCATCATTTCGTCGACCTGGAGGTCGTCGTTGAGGAAGTTGAGCACCTCGATGACGGTCTGCGGGGTGTCGGTGTTGAAGAAGGTCGAATTGGTGGTGACCCGGAAGCCGCGCCGCTTGGCCTCCTTGATGGCCGCCACCGCCTCGTCGAACACGCCCTCCTTGGCGACGGATTCGTCGTGCCGCTCGCGCAGTCCGTCGATGTGCACGGCGAAGGCGAAGTACGGGGAGGGGGTGAATTCGTCGAGCTTCTTGCGCAGCAGCATCGCGTTGGTGCACAGGAAGACGTACTTCCTCTTGGCTACCAACTGGCGCACGATCTCGTCGATCTGAGGGTGCATCAGCGGTTCGCCGCCGGCGATGGACACCATCGGCGCGCCGGACTCCAGGACGGCGCCGACCGCCTGCGCGACCGGCATCCGCTGCTTGAGCACGCCCGCCGGGTGCTGGATCTTGCCGCAGCCCTCGCACTTGAGGTTGCAGGCGAACAGCGGCTCCAGCTCGACGATCAGCGGGAACTTGTCCCGCTTGCGGAGCTTCTGTTCGAAGAGATAGGTCCCGACCCGGATGGACTGACGGAGCGGCATGGCCATGACTCGGCTCACCTCCTGGGGAGCAGCAAAGAACGGTGCCATTCGAAGAAAGCGGGAAGGACGGCACGGAGAACGCGGAACGCCGATATTCCCCCGCGTACGGTGCCGATCCGGACCAGTTCATGTTCTGGAGCGTCCACGACCACCCGGACGGCCGCAACCGGGCGGGCTCCGGCGCCGGTCGCGGCGCGCAGCGTGGCCGCGGACTCCATGTCGACGGCGATGGCCCCGCCGGCCCGTAGCGCGGCCCGCTCGGGGCCGCGGACCACGTGGTCGGAGCCGGTCAGCGGGCCGGTGTGGACGGTGCGTCCGGGCAGGGCGCGGGCGAGCGCCTTGACGAGCAGCTCGGTGCCGACGCAGGGCGTGGAGCCGTCGGCGTCACGGGTCTCCTCGGCCACGACGATGTCACCGGGGTGCATGCCGGGGGCGAGCCCCGCGCAGAAGCCGGAGGCGATGACGGCCGCGTCCCGCCAGGGCTCGCGGGCCAGCGCCCGGGAGACGCCCCGGCGCGCGTGCGCCGGACCCATCCCGGTCCGCACCACCGCGAGCGGCGCGGGCGCCCCGGCCCGGTCGCCGCTGCGCAGCGCCAGCTTCTCGATGCCGAGCGCACAGGCGACGACCAACGGCGGCACGACGAGCCCGGTCCGCGGCGCGCGGCCGCCCGCCCCGCTCCGTACGGGATCACCGAGCCTGGCCCGGACGGGGTCGCCGTCCCCGGCTCGTACGGGATCGCCGGCCTCGGCCCGTACGGCATCGGCAGCCCCGGCCTGCACGGGCTCGCGAACCCCGGCCTGCCCGGGATCGCCGGCCCCGGTCCCTGCGCCGCCGTCCCCGGCTCGTAGGGGATCGCCGGCCCCGGCCCGTACGGCTCCGGATTCGGCCCTGGGCCCCGGGGCGGCCTCGGCCGGTCCCGCGGCGCCCTCGGCGCCTCTGGGGCCCTCGGCGGCCGGGTCCCGGGCCATCAGGCGCCCTCCCGGCCGTGTGGGCCGGGCAGGCCGTGCAGGACGGGCTCGCCGTTCACGTAGCGGCCGAGCGCGGTGAGCGGGAAGACCTGCCGGTAGAGGTGGTAGTTGATGGAGAAGTCCCACGGGAAGCCGGTGCCGGTGAAGTACGGCTCGTCCCAGGAGCCGTCCGCGCGCTGCCGCTCGACCAGCCAGGCGATCCCGCGCCGGACCGCGTCGGAGTCCCGCTCGCCGGCCGCGAGCAGGGCGAGCAGCGCCCAGGCGGTCTGCGAGGCGGTGGAGGTGCCGTGGCCGATCCACTGCGGCATCCGGTACGAGCGGAGGTCCTCGCCCCAGCCGCCGTCCTCGTTCTGCACGGACACCAGCCAGCCGGCCGCGCGGCGGATCGCGGGGTGGTTGCGCGGCAGCCCGGCGGCCACGAGGGCCGGGACCACCGAGCCCGTACCGTAGACGTAGTTGACGCCCCAGCGGCCGAACCAGGCGCCGTTCGGCTCCTGTTCGGCGAGCAGCCACTCGACGCCGCGCCGGGTGCGCGGGTGGTCGGCCTTGCCCTCGTAGGCGAGCATCTCCACCACATGGGCGGTGACGTCGGCGGACGGCGGGTCGATGACCTCGCCGAAGTCGCAGAACGGCAGCCGGTTGGGGAAGGCGCTGGTGTTGTCGGCGTCGAAGGCGCCCCAGGCGCCGTTCTTCGACTGCATGCCGGCCGTCCACCGTGCGCCGCGGCGGACGGCCGCCTCCACGCGGTCCGGTTCGGGGTGCTTCACCCGGCGCAGCGCGAGGATGACCTCGGCCGTGTCGTCGATGTCCGGGTAGTTGTCGTTGTGGAACTCGAACGCCCAGCCGCCCGGCGGGAGTTCGGGCCTTCGCACCGCCCAGTCGCCCTTGCGCGTGATCTCTTCGCCGAGCATCCAGTCGGCGGCCCTGACCAGCGCCGGGTGGTCCGGCGGCACGCCCGCGTCGGCGAGCGCGATGGTGGCGAGGCAGGTGTCCCAGACCGGGGACTGGCATGCCTCGACCATGCGGGCGCCGTCCTCGCGGGTGACCGCGAACCGGTCGAGCGAGGCGAGCCCGGCCCGCATGACGGGGTGTTCCAGGTCGTAGCCGAGCAGGTGCAGGGCGATGACCGAGTAGACGGCGGGCGGCTGGATGCCGCCCCAGCAGCCGTCGTTCTCCTGGCGTTCGACGATCCAGCGGGCGGCCACGTCCATGGCGATCTTCCGCAGCCGGCGCGGGGCGACCTTGCGGTAGAGGTGCAGGCCCTTGTCGACGCGCTGGAAGAATCCGTCCCAGCTCGTCAGCGGGGCCTGCGGCCTGACCGGGTTCGGGCGGGCCGGGTCGGTGTGCAGTTCGTCGAGCGGGAAGGGGGCGGGGCGCACCGGCCGCTTGGCGGAGACGACGGTGAGCGGCACGATCGTCTGCCGGGCCCAGCAGCCGAAGTCGTAGAGGTTGAGCGGGAACCAGCTCGGCAGGAAGACCAGCTCGGGCGGCAGCTCGGGCAGGTCGTCCCAGCGCCACCAGCCGAAGAGCGCGAGCCAGATCCGGGTGAAGACGCGGGCGGCGGCGATGCCGCCCCGGTCGCGGATCCAGGCGGCGGCGCGGGCCATGTGCGGGGCGTCGGGGAGGTCGCCGGCGAGGCGCAGGGCGACGTACGCCTCGACGGTGGCGGAGAGGTCGCCGGGCCCGCCGTAGAAGGTGGCCCAGGTGCCGTCCTCCTGCTGCCGGCCGCGGATGAAGAGGGCGGCGGCGCGGGTGGTGTCGGGGTCGAGGATCCCCAGGAACTGCCGGAGCAGCAGGTCCTCGGCGTCCATGGTGACGTTGGTCTCCAGGTCGCCTTTCCACCAGCCCTCGGCGTCCTGGCGGCCGAGGAGGTGCTCGACGGATCGTTCCGCCGCCCGCTTGGCGGCCTCGTCGAGTCCGCCGGTGAGGGTGTCGGTGGTCGTGTCGCTGGCCGCGGCTGCCGCCCGGGGTCCCATGGCCCCGGCGCTTCCGTCGGTCGTCGCTGTCATGGCTTCCCCTTCATGCAGTCGGTAGTGCGTAACGCGTACTTCTGCCTTCTCGGGTCTGCCGTCGGCCGGTGCGGGCGGCACCGGCCGGCGACTGCGCAGCTATATCAGAGCGATGGTGATCATCTCTTCCGTACGACGACGAAATCGGCCAGTGCCGTGAGCTGGTCCCGGACCCTGGCCGGCATGTCGACCTCGTGCAGGGCCCGGATGGCGACGGCGTGCTGACGGCGGGCCTCCTGGGAGGTCCACTCCCGACCGCCGGCCGCCTCGATGAGGGCGGCGCGGGCGGCGAACTCCTCCTCCGAGAAGGAGTCGAAGTCCGTGCTCTTGGCGTCGGCCGCGAGCAGCTCGCCGAGCTCCTCGGAGGCCGGTCCGCCGGCCGCGAGGGCGGCGACGACCGGCAGCGACTTCTTGCGCTGGCGCAGGTCGGACCAGGTCTGCTTGCCGGTGGACTCCGGGTCGCCCCAGATGCCGAGCAGGTCGTCGACGGCCTGGAAGGCGAGGCCCAGGTGGTAGCCGTACTCCTCCAGCTTGTCGGCCGTCCGGTCGTCGCAGCCCGCGAGGACGGCGCCGATGGAGGCGGCACAGGCGAGCAGGGCGCCGGTCTTGTTGCCCTCCATCTCCAGGCACTCCTCGACGGTGACCCGCTCGCGGTGCTCGTAGGAGATGTCCTGCGCCTGCCCGTCGATGAGCTTGCGGTTGGCGGTGGTGAGGCGGCGGGTGGCGCGGCCGGCCTCGGCGGTGCCGAGTTCGAGCAGCAGCTCGTTGGCGAGGGCGGAGAGCGCGTCGCCGACCAGGATCGCCTGGGCGGGGCCGTGCACCTTCCACACGGTGTCGCGGTGCCGGCGCTGCTCGTCGCCGTCCATGAGGTCGTCGTGGAGCAGCGAGAAGTTGTGCACCAGCTCGACGGCGACGGCGCCGGGGATGCCGACCTCGGGGGCGGCGCCCGCGGCCTCGGCGGAGATCAGCGCGAGGGCGGGGCGGACGGCCTTGCCGCTGTCGCCCTCGGTCGGGTTGCCCTGGGCGTCGATCCAGCCGAAGTGGTAGGCGGCCACGGTGTTCATGGGCGGCGCGAGCCGGTCGACGGCCGCCCGCATGACGGGCGTGGACAGGGCGCGGCCCCGTTCCAGCAGTACGGCGACATCCGGGGTGTCGACGCCCGGATTCCCCGGGGGCACAGTCGGCACGGTCTCTCCTCTGGTTCCGGTACTCACACTCATGCCGCCTCCTGTAGCGGGTGGTCGTGGTGGCGGCCGAGTGCGGAGAGCGCGGCGCCCGCGGCGCTGAAGCCGCTGCGGACGGCACCCTCCATGGTCGCGGGCCAGCCGGTGGCGGTCCAGGCGCCGGCCAGGTAGAGGCCGGGGGCGTGGGTGCGGGCGCCGGGCCGGAGCCGGCCGACGCCAGGGGTCGGGGCGAACGTGGCGGTCCGCTCGCGCGTGACGAAGAAGTCCCGGACGCCGGCGCCGCGGGCGGCGGGCAGCAGCCGCTCCAGCTCGGGCAGGTAGCGCTCGCGCAGGGCGGCGACCGGCTCGTCGATCTCGTCGTGCGCGGCGGACTGCGAGAGGGCGAGGTACTGGCCGGGGCCGGTGAGCCCGGAGGAGTCGGTGCGGTCGAAGACCCACTGGACGGGGGTGCCGAGCGCGGCGAAGAACGGCCGGCGCAGCACCTTGCGGTCGTAGATCACGTGCACGTTGAGGATCGGCGCGGTGCCGATGTCGAGCAGCCGGTCGGGGTCGTCGAGCGCGCCGTCCGGCAGCAGCTCGCGGGTCTCGCGCTGCGGTACGGCGAGGACGACGGCGTCCGCCTCCAGCGTCTCGCCCGGCACCCGGACCGCCCAGCGGCCGTCGTCGGTGCGGGTGATCCGCTCGGCCTTGGTGCGCAGCTCGATCCGTACGCCCAGGTCGTGGAGGGCCTTGCGGGCGAGGTCGTCGTGGAGGTGGCCGAGCGGGACGCGGGCCCAGCCGATGTCGGCGGCGCCGTTCTCGGAGAGCAGCCCGGTCTTGAACACCTTCGCCGCGAGGCCCATGGAGGCGTGCGGCGCGAGCGCGTTCAGCGTCGCCACCCCGACCAGGTCCCACAGGGCCTCGACGGTGCGCGCGGACTGGCCGTGCCGGCCCAGCCAGGTGCCGAAGTCGATGCCGTCGAGCGCCGGGTCGGCCGGGTCCAGCTTCTTCAGCGCGAGCGCGGCGCGTGCGACGCTCGCCCGCTCGCCGGGCGACAGATGCGGATACGTCGCCAGGCTCCGCGCCAGGTGCAGCGGTACGGGCAGCGCGTCGCGCCGCAGCCGCCCGAGCCGCGGCCCGCGCGGGTGCGCGACGTCGAGCACGGGCACGTCGAGGCGCGGCTGCACGGGCGCCAGGTGGGCGCCGCCGACCCGGTCCAGGAACCAGCTGTACGCGGTGCAGCAGCGCAGGTAGACGTGCTGCCCGTTGTCGACCGTGAGCTCCCCGCGCCGGAACGAGGTCGCGAGCCCGCCGAGCCGCGGCCGCCCTTCGAGCAGCGTCACCCGCAGTCCGGCGTCGGCCAGCTGCAGCGCGCTGGTCAGCCCGGCGAGCCCGCCGCCGACGACGACGGCCCGCGGCCGCCGGTCGCCGTGCCCGCGCACGTCGGCCGCTCCCCCGGTGACCCGGATGTCGTCGGCGGTCATGCGGCCTCCTCTCGGAACGTCGTGTTCAGGGACGCGGGACGGAGACCGCGGGTTGTCCGGGTCGCCCCGGCCGGTCCGGCGGCGCGGGTCCGGCGCGCGTCCGCCCCGGCCTCGCGGCCGTCGGTCGGCAGCGTCCGCGGCGCGACCGCGGCGGAGCGGCAGGCGCCGGTGCCGGCCCGGGACGGGCGCGGCGCTCCGGGGATCGCCGGGCAGTCGCCCGGTCCACCCGTCACGGCGTGCCCGTCGTCGGCCGAGGTGGCGCGGTGGGGCCGGGCGCCGCCCGGGCGGGCCGCACCGTGTGCCGGCCGGCCGCCCGGCGCGCCGGTGCCGGCCGCCGGCGCCGTCCGGCCCGCACCGGAAGCGTCGCACGAAGAGCGCGCGGCCACCCGCGTCATGGCGGCGTACGAGGAGCGCGCGGCGGTCCGCGCCGTGGCGGCCGGGCTCACGCGGGCCTCCTCGTCGTGCGGCGTGAGATGTGGCGGGCGTCGAGGCCCGAGAGTCCCCGGACGGCGACGTACGCCTTCTCGCGGCCGGGGAGGGAGACGCGGCCGCGCAGGACGGCCTCGGGGTCGCGTTCGATGCGGTCGAGGAGGCGGCGGTAGATGCCGGCCATGGCGGCGACGCAGGCGCCGCTGCGGCGGTCGAGCATCGGGAGCAGCCGGTAGCCCTCGGCGAAGAGGGCGCGGGCGCGGCGGACCTCGAAGTGGACGAGGCCGGCGAAGTCGGCGCCCGGCGGCGGGGTGTCGGTACCGAAGCCGTCGGCGCAGCCGAACTTGGCGAGGTCGTCGGCCGGCAGGTAGGTGCGGCCGTTGCCGGCGTCCTCGCGGACGTCGCGCAGGATGTTGGTGAGCTGGAGCGCGAGGCCGAGGGTGTCGGCGTACTCGGCGGCGCGCTCGGAGCCGGCGGCGCCGGGCTGGGTGCCGAAGACGCCCAGCGAGAGCCGTCCGATGGCGCCGGCCACGCAGCGGCAGTAGACCTTGAGGTCGTCCCAGGTCTCGTAGGTCGCGCCGCGCACGTCCATGAGGACGCCGTCGATGAGCTCGTCGAGCCCGCCGAGCGGGATCGGGAAGCGGCGCGCGGCGTCGGTGAGGGCGACGGCGACCGGGTCGGTGTCGTCCTCCTCGATCCGGCCGGCGCGGACGCGGTCGAGGAGCGCCCGGGTGGCCTCCAGGCGGTCCGTCTTGTCGGCGGGCGCGAGCGGCCCGTCGCCGATGTCGTCGACCCGCCGCGAGAACGCGTAGAGCGCCGACATGGCCTGCCGCTTCTCGGTCGGCAGCAGCCGGATCCCGTACGCGAAGTTGCGCGCCTGCGCCCCGGTCACGGCCTCGCAGTAGCTGTACGCGGCCTGGACCGGCGCCGACGGCTGGGACTGTCCCTCCACTGTCCGGCTCACCCCTCTCTCCGCGCCGTGAGCAGGACGGCGCCCGCCCGGCGCATCAGACTCGGTTTGGCGGCCTTGGGCGGCCCGGACAGCACGTCGAAGCCGGCGGCTGCGATCGCGTCGAGCGCCGCGTACCCGCCGGCGGTGAAGCCGGCCAGGAGCAGCCGGAGACGGCCGTGGACGCTGCCGACGAGCGGGACGCCGGCGTCGAGCAGGCCCCGTGCCCGGTCCGCCTCGAAGGCGATCAGGGCGCGCACGGAGGCGCCGGCCGTGGGCCGGGCGAGGTCGTCCTCGGTGACGTGGAAGCGCTTCAGGTCCTCGGCGGGCAGGTAGATCCGGTCGCGGCCGAGGTCCTCGGCGACGTCCTGGAGGTGCTCGACGATCTGGAGCGCGGTGCAGATCTCGTCGGAGCGGCGGATCCGCTCGGGGGTGGCGGTGCCGGTGATGCCGAGGACGAGCCGGCCGACGGGGTTGGCGGACAGCTCGCAGTACGCCACGAGGTCGTCGTACGTCTCGTAGCGGCGGATCAGCTGGTCCTGGCGGTTGGCGGCGACGAGGCCGAGGAACGGCTCCGGGGTGAGCCGGCAGCGCTCGACGGTGGGGCCGAGGGCGCGGAGCAGCGGGTGCCGGGCCGGGCCGTCGGCCGGGTCGAAGACCCGCATGAGGTCGGCCTCGAAGGCGTCGAGCATCGCGAGCCGGTCGTCGGCCCGGTCGGGGTCGACGCCGAGGTGGCGGGCGTCGGCGCCGCCGGATGCGAGGTCGCCGTCGCCGATGTCGTCGACGAGGCGGGCGAAGCCGTAGACGGCCATGAGGTCGTCGCGCCAGGCGCGCGGCAGGAAGAAGGGGGCCACGGGGAAGTTCTCGCCCGCGGCCTTGCCGAGTGTGGTGCGCGAAGCGGCGTCATCGGGGCGCACCTGCCGGGTTCCCGTCACCGGCCGCTGCCCGACGCGGGGACGGCGACACCCTCGTGGAGCTGGAGATTCTGCGTCATGGCCGTCACATCTCCCGTTCTACACCGCGGATCCAATCCATCCTATTTCGGACACGCCGCCGACACTTGACCGTGGCTCACCGCCCGGCCGTGGGGGCCGCGGGGTATCGCCGGGGTATCGCCCCACTTGCCGCGAAACAGACCGGTCCAGCTTACGTTGCGCGAGGTGCTGTTCCGCGTCCGGGGGTCGGCACGACGCGACGAGGTCGCAGGGCTCGCCAACCCTGCCCCGGCCAGGGGAGGTTCACGGAACGCGGACGTTCGCTCCGGGGCGCTCAGCAGCCCCGGGTCCCGGAGACCACCATCGCCAGGGTGGACTCGACGACGTCGTCCCGGCGCTGGGCCGGCAGCCGCCGCAGCGGGTCCTCCAGGAGCAGCAGCGACAGTCCGTGCACGGCCGACCACGCGGCGACCTCGGCGGCGGGCCGGGCGGCGCGGGGCGGCCGGGCGGTCGCGGCGACGGCCCCGAGGGCGTCGGTGAGCAGGGTGAACGCCCGCAGCTCCGCCGTCCCCGGTCCCTCGGCGGTGGTCTCGGCGTCATCGGCGGGCGGGGTGGAGAAGGCGGACCGGTAGAGGCCCGGCTGGGCGACGGCGAAGGCGATGTAGCCGCGGCACAGGGCGGCGAGCCGGGTTTCGGCGGCGAGGGCGGGGTCGTCGGCGCCGGGGATGCGGGCGGCGGTGCGCTCCATGGCGTCGGCGAGGGCGTGGCGGGCGTGTTCGCGGACGGCGGCGAGGAGCTCGCCGCGGCCTTCGAAGTGCCGGTAGGCGGCGGTGGGCGAGACGCCGACGCGGCGGGCGGCCTCGCGCAGCACGACCCGTTCGGGGCCTCCTTCGGTGGCGAGGTCGACGGCCGCGCAGATGAGGGCGTTGCGCAGGTCGCCGTGATGGTAGGTCTTTCCTCCCGAAATCGCTGCCATGGGCTCATCCTGCCCGATGTTGACCGCATGAACATTCCGGGCGGGTCCCCGACGCGCGAAAACCGGACGCGCCCGGACACGAAACCGCCCCCGCCGATCGGATCGGCGGGGGCGGTACGGACGCTCGGGGCGGTCCCGGCGCGTGGGGCGCGCGGGAGGCTACTTGCCGGTCTCGCGCTCATAGGCGGCGATGACCTCGTCGGTCGGGCCGTCCATGAGCAGCTCGCCCTTCTCCAGCCAGAGCACCCGGTCGCAGGTGTCCCGGATCGACTTGTTGCTGTGGCTGACCAGGAAGACCGTGCCGGCCTCCTTGCGCAGCTCGCGGATGCGCTCCTCGGAGCGGATCTGGAACTTGCGGTCACCGGTGGCCAGCGCCTCGTCGATCATGAGGACGTCGTGCTGCTTGGCGGCGGCGATGGCGAAGCGGAGCCGGGCGCCCATGCCGGACGAGTAGGTCCGCATCGGCAGCGAGATGAAGTCGCCCTTCTCGTTGATTCCGGAGAAGTCGACGATGTCCTGATAACGGTCCTTGATCTCGTCGCGGCTCATGCCCATGGCGAGGCCGCCAAGGATCACGTTGCGCTCGCCGGTCAGGTCGCTCATCAGGGCCGCGTTGACGCCCAGCAGCGAGGGCTGGCCGTCGGTGTAGACCTTGCCGCTCTCGGTCGGCAGCAGGCCCGCGATGGCGCGCAGCAGGGTCGACTTGCCGGAGCCGTTGGTGCCGATCAGGCCGATGGCCTCGCCGCGGTACGCGGTGAAGGAGACGCCGCGCACGGCGTGCACCTTGCGCACGCCGCGCTCGCTCTCGCCCTTGCGGCCGCGGATGATCCGGCTCAGGGCGGCGGTGGCGCTGCCCTTGCCGCCGCCGGCGCCGTTGACCCGGTAGACGATGTGGACGTTGTCCGCGATGACGGTGGGCACTCGGCCCTGGGAGTGATCAGCCACGGCCGTACTTCTCCTCGGCCTTCCAGAAGTAGATGAAGCCGCCGATGCCGATCACCACGGACCAGGCGATGGTGACGCCCCAGACGTGCGGCGGGAGGTTGTGGGCTCCGTAGCCGTCGATCAGGGCGAACCGGATCAGGTCCATGTGCAGCGCGGCCGGGTTGTACTGGAGCAGGTCGGCGATCCAGGCCGGCTTGTCCGAGAGCATCACGGGGATGGAGAACATCACGCCGGACGCGTACATCCAGGTGCGCATGATGAACGGCATCAGCTGCGCGAGGTCCGGCGTCTTGGCGCCCCAGCGGGCCACGATCATGGAGAGGCCCGCGTTGAACACGAACTGCAGGGCCAGGGCCGGGACGAGCAGCAGCCAGCTGAGCGACGGGTAGCTGCCGAAGGCGATGGCGACACCGGCGAGCACGATCATCGAGAACAGCAGCTGCTGGAGCTGCTGCAGCGCGAAGGAGATCGGCAGCGTGGCGCGCGGGAAGTGCAGCGCCCGGACCAGGCCCAGGTTGCCGGAGATCGCGCGGACGCCGGCCATCACCGAGTTCTGCGTGAAGGTGAACACGAACACACCGGTCACGAGGAACGGGATGTAGACCGAGTGCGGCATGCCCCGGTCCGCGCCGATGATCACGCCGAAGATCAGGTAGTAGACGCCGGCGTTGAGGAGCGGGGTCACCACCTGCCAGAGCTGGCCGAGCTTGGCCTGGCTGTACTGAGCGGTGAGCTTCGCCGAGGAGAACGCCAGGATGAAGTGGCGGCGGCCCCACAGCTGGCGGATGTACTCACCGAGCCCCGGCCGGGCACCGCTGACCGCGAGACCGTGCTTCGCGGCCAGCTCGGCCGGGCTCAGGCCGTCGTCGGCGGACGGCCGGGTGCTGGTCATGACCCCACCGTCCTGCGTTGTGTCACTCACAAGTCGAAACTTTCGTGTTCAAGATGCGCGGCAAGTCGGGTACCACGATGTCAGACGACCGGCGGGCGTCCCAGCCGGGTCAGCCGCCATACCGTACGCCACCTCATGGGGCGCCGAGGTCCGCAGGGCACCTTCCACCCCTCCCGGAAACCGCCGAACCACGCCCTGAGCGCGGGGACCGAGGGCCGCCGGGCCAGCGTGAGCAGCAGCCATACGCCGAGATAGACCGGCACCAGGGGTGCGGGAAGATTGCGGCGCGCCAGCCACACGCGGTTGCGGGCCACGTTGAAGTGGTAGGTCGCGTGCCGGGACGGCGGGGTGGTGGGGTGCAGCAGCACCATGTCGGAACGGTAGTCGATCATCCAGTCGGCGTCGAGCGCCCGCCAGGCGAGATCGGTCTCCTCGTGCGCGTAGAAGAACTCGTCCGGGAGACCGCCGACCTCGGCGAACACCTTGGTGCGCACGGCGTTGGCGCCGCCGAGGAAGGTGGTCACGCGCGAGGAGCGCATCGGGTCCGAGGCGCGCAGGCGGGGCACGTGCCGGCGCTGGGTGAGACCGGTCTCCGGGTCGGCGATCCGGAAGCTGATGATGCCGAGCTTCGGGTCGGCGGTGAACGCCTGGCGGATCAGCTCGCCGGTGTCGGTGTTGGCGAGCAGTCCGTCGTCGTCCAGGAAGAGCAGCACGTCGACGTCGGTGCCGCCGGGCCCGAATGCCTCGATGCCGACGTTGCGGCCGCCGGGGATGCCGAGGTTCTCCGGCAGGGTGACCGAGCGGACGCCCGCGGGCAGGTCCGGGATCTCGACGCCCTGGCCGACGACGACGACCTCGATCGGGTCGCCGTCCTGCCGGGCGACCGAGTCGAGCAGCGCCCGCAGGTCGTCGGGCCGGTTGCCCATGGTGATGACGACCGCGCCCAGCTTCAGCGTTCCGGTCACGGTGGCGGCCCTCACTTGAGCCTGCTGGAGGCGAGGACCGACACCAGGTGCAGCAGGGTCTGCAGCATGGCGATGCCGGCGAGTACGGCGACGCCGAGCCGGGTGAAGAACAGGTCGCCGTGCCTCTGGTCGAGGACCGCGAGGAGCAGGATCAGCAGCGACGCCTCGATGCCCAGGATGAGCCGGTGGAACTTGAGCGCGGCGGCGGCCTTGCGGGCGAGCGCCACACCGGAGGAGCGCGGCTCGGCGGCCGACTCCTTGACCGGCTCCATCCCGGCCTGGTGGCGGGCGACGCCGACGAGGTCGGTCTCGGCCTTGATCAGAATGGCGCCGAGCGCGGCGAGGGTGCCGAGGAAGGCCCACAGCCAGTCGATCCGGCCGCCGCCCCACAGGTCCGCGGCGCGCAGGCCGAGGCCGACGAGGACGGCCGCGTCGCACAGGTAGGCGCCGACCCGGTCCAGGTAGACGCCGGCCAGCGAGTACTGCTTCTTCCAGCGGGCCAGCTCGCCGTCGACGCAGTCGAGCAGCAGGTACATCTGGACCGCGAGGACGCCGAGCACCGCCCCGGGGATGCCCGGGACGAGCAGGGCGGGCGCGGCGAGCACGCCGGCCAGGGTCATCAGGTACGTCAGCTGGTTCGGCGTGACGCGGGTGTTCGCCAGCTGGCGGGTGATCCGCAGCGAGATCTCCCGCATGTAGAGGCGGCCGCCCCAGTGTTCGCCGCTCCGCCGGTCCTTGACACCCGGAGGGTGCACGACCGGGCGGAGCTCAGCTACCGATGGCTTTTGCATAGTCGGCGTATGCGTCCCTGATCTCGTCGGTGGACAGGTCGAGGTGCTCGAGGATGGTGTAGCGGCCGGGCCGGGTCTGCGGGGCGAACTCCACGGCCTGTACGAACTCGGCCACGGTGAAGCCCATCTCCTCCGGGAGCACGGGCAGCCCGTGCCGGCGCAGCGTGGCGACCATCTGCGCGGACTCCTCGCGGGCCCCGCGCAGGTGCATGGCGAAGGCGGCGCCGAGGCCGCACTGCTCGCCGTGGCTGGCGGCGCGGGTCGGGAAGAGCAGGTCGAAGGCGTGGCTGATCTCGTGGCAGGCGCCCGAGGAGGGGCGGCTGTCACCACTGATCGACATGGCGATGCCGGACATCACCAGGCCCTCGGAGAGGGTGACCAGGAAGTCGTCCTCGCCGACGCCGCCGGGGTGCCGGAGCACCGCCTCGCCGGCGCTGCGGGCCATGGCGGCGGCCAGCCCGTCGACCTTCTCGCCGGTCTCGCGGTGGGACAGCTCCCAGTCGGCGATGGCGGAGAGGTTGGAGATGGCGTCGCCGATGCCGGAGCGGATGTAGCGGATCGGCGCGTCCCGGATCACGTCGAGGTCGATGACCAGCGCGATCGGGGTCGGCACGCCGTAGGAGCCGCGCCCGTTGTCGTTGTCCAGGGTGGAGATCGGCGAGCAGATCCCGTCGTGCGACAGGTTGGTGGCGATGGCCACCAGCGGCAGGCCGACACGGGCCGCCGCGTACTTGGTCACGTCGATGATCTTGCCGCCGCCGAGCGCCACGACCGCGTCGTACCGCTTGCCGCGCATGGCGTCGGCGAGCTTCACGGCCTCGTCGATGGTGCCGCCGGCGACCGGGTACCAGTCGGCGTCCGGCAGCTCGGGGGCGAAGCGGTCACGCAGCTTCAGGCCGGAGCCGCCGCTGATGGCGACGGCGATCCGGCCGTTGCTGGAGATCCGCTGGTCCGCGAGGAGCGCGGACAGGTCGTCCAGCGCTCCCCCGCGGATGTCGACGACGACCGGCGACGGAATGAGCCGGGTCAGTACTGGCACGCGATGTCACGGCCCTTCGCCAGGTCGTCGTGGTTGTCGATCTCGACCCAATTCACCTCGCCGATGGGCGCCACGTCGACGGTGAAGCCGCGGTTGACGAGCTCCTGGTAGCCGTCCTCGTAGTACAGGTCGGGGTCGCGCTCGAAGGTGGTCTTCAGGGCGTCGGCGAGTTCCTCGGCGGCCTCGGCCTCGATGAGCGTGACACCGATGTACTCGCCGGTCGCCTCGGCCGGGTCCATCAGCTTGGTGATCTTCTGGACGCCCTTCTCGGCGTCGACGACGACCTTCATCTCCTCGTCGGCGAGGTTCTTCACCGTGTCGAGGGCGAGGATGATCTTCTGGCCCTGGCCGCGGGCGGCGAGCAGGGTCTTCTCGACGGAGACCGGGTGGACCGTGTCGCCGTTGGCGAGGATCACACCGCGCTTGAGGACCTCACGCGCGCACCACAGGGAGTAGGCGTTGTTCCACTCCTCGGCCTTGTCGTTGTCGATGAGGGTCAGCGACAGGCCGTACTTCGCCTCCAGGGCCTCCTTGCGCGCGTACACGGCCTCCTTGCGGTAGCCGACGACGATCGCGACCTCGGTGAGGCCGACCTCGGCGAAGTTCTTCAGCGTGAGGTCGAGGACGGTCAGCGAACCGTCGCCCTCGCGGTCCACGGGCACGAGGGCCTTCGGAAGGGTGTCGGTGTAGGGGCGCAGACGCCGTCCGGCACCGGCTGCCAGTACGAGGCCAATCATGCTGTCTCTCCTTCGTCATGTACGGCGGGTGCTCCGGAGGAGACCCAGAAGCGGATGGACTCCACGAGCACCACGAGGCCCACGGCGGCCGCGAGCGCGGCGAGTGCCAGGGTGAAGTCGTCGCCGCGGTTCGCGAGGAGGGCGGCGAGGACGGCCACCAGGAGGGTGCGTCCCTCGTGACCGCCGATGGTGCGCACCAGCCAGGCGGGCGGCGCGCCGGCGTTGCCGCGGATGCGGTACACCGTGTCGTAGTGATGGTAGGCGACCGCCGCGACCAGCCCGAATGCGGCCGGGAGCGCGTGGGCGGCGCCGGCCTTGGCGGCGAGCGCGAGCACCGTGCCGTACTCGGCGGCCCGGAAGAACGGCGGGACCAGCCAGTCCAGGGCTCCCTTGAGCGGGCGGGCGGCGGCCAGCCCGGCGGCCATGACGTAGATCACGGCGACGGCGGCCAGGCGGGCGTCGCCGAACGGCAGGTACAGCGCGCCGGCCACCATCACGGCGGATCCGAGCGCGGCGACGAAGACCGGGCTGACGACGCCGGCCCGGCCGCGCAGCAGGCGGGCCTGGAGCTCGGCGAGCGGGCCGGAGTCCGTGAGGTCGGCGAGCGCCCGGGCGGCGCGGTCGCTGCGGGGGGTCCGGCGGGTGACCGAGCGCAGCACGCGGCCGGCGGTGGTGTAGCAGGCGCCGAAGGCACAGCCGACGATCAGCGCCCAGAAGACGATCCGGGGGCTGGTGGCGGCGGTGAGGACGGCGATCATCGCCCAGCGCTCGCCGATCGGCAGGATGATCATGCGCCGGGCCCAGACGGTCCAGCCGACGCTGTCGAGCCGGCTGGAGAGCGCCAGGCCGGTCTTGGCGGTGGCGCCGGCGCTCGCGGGGCCGGCGGTGTCGTCGGTGGCGTTCGACTCGTTGAAGGCGAAGTCCACGACGTGCCGGCAGGTCATCAGGACCATGGCGCCGAGCGCCAGCGCCCACACGTCGTCGCCGTCGCGTGCGGCGCCGAGCGCGAGACCGGCGTAGAAGGCGTACTCCTTGGCGCGGTCGAAGGTGGCGTCGAGCCAGGCGCCCATCGTCGAGTACTGCAGCGAGTAGCGGGCGAGCTGCCCGTCGGTGCAGTCGAGCACGAAGGAGACGAGCAGCAGCACGCCGGCGGCGACGTAGCCGCCGCGCTCGCCGGTGGCGGCGCAGCCGGCCGCGATCAGCGCGGTGAGCAGCGAGGCGGTGGTGACCTGGTTGGGGGTCAGGCCGCGGCGCGCGCACCAGCGGGCGATGTAGCGCGAGTACGGGCTGATGAAGAAGGTGGTGAAGAAGCCGTCGTGCGCCTTCACGGCGGACCGCAGCCGTACGGCCTCGTCGTCGACGGCCTCGACGGCGGCCCGGGCCTGGTGACGGGCCTCCGGGTCGGCGGGCACGGTCGCCACGAGCGTGCCGAGCTGCGGCCGGTGCACGGCGAGGCCGTCGGCGTCGAGCGCGTCGGCGACGGTGTCGGGGAGGCTGTCCACGACGTCGTACGCGGTGGGGCGGCCGGTCTCGTACGGCGCGGGCTGCCCGGCGGCGGCCAGCGCGCGGACCAGGGCCGGGCGGGCCTCCGGCTGCGCGGTGAGCGCGCCGGGGGCGGCGGCGGCCGGGAAGCGCGGGTCGGTCAGCGCGAGCCGCAGCGCGTGCGGGTGGCCGACGAAGCGCGGGTCCACCAGCGCGACCCGCTGTCCGGCGGGTACGCGGGCGAGCAGCTCCCCGGCCTCGTGGGGACCGGAGGCTGTCTCGACGTGGAAGCCGAGGGACCGCAGATCGGCGTCGAGCGACGATCCGGGTACCGGCGGACCGGTGAGGATGGCGGTCGACAGGACGAACTCACTCCTTGGAGCTGGCGGACGGGCCGGCGGGTGCCCGCGGCACGGCCCCGGGCGCTCGGATGCGGCCCGGCACCGGGCGACGGCACGTCGGCTGAGGCTATCGGATGACGGAAGCGCGAGTTCACCGAGGTTTCGCGGTACCGACTCCGCACGGCCGCCCCGCGTCCGTCCGGGTGAGTCCGGGCCCGCGGAGATCATCATGGGCGATCGGCCGCCCGGGCGACAAACGCTCCTCGGCCGCCCCTTGACCCGGTCGGTAAATCCGCAGGTCAGAGCATATGACAACGGTGTTCAGTACCGTGTTGCACATACCCCCCACCCGTAGTTCACTGGCGACTCGGGGCACAGAAGCAGCACTGGAGACGACACGACCGGGAGGCCTTGTCATGGGGGCTGGACACGACCACGGGCACAGTCACGGCGGGCCGCCGCCGACCGGCACCGCGGCCCTGGCGCACAGGAACCGACTGCGGATCGCACTCGGCATCACGCTCTCCGTGATGGTGGTGGAGATCGTCGGCGGAGTCGTCGCCGACTCGCTCGCCCTCATCGCGGACGCGGCGCACATGGCGACGGACGCCGTCGGCCTGGCGATGGCGCTGCTCGCCATCCACTTCGCCAACCGGCCGCCCGCCGGCAACCGTACCTTCGGCTACGCCCGGGCCGAGATCCTGGCCGCGCTCGCCAACTGTCTGCTGCTGCTCGGCGTCGGCGGTTACGTCCTCTACGAGGCGATCCAGCGGTTCCTCGAACCGGCCGAGACCCGGGGCGGCCTGACCATCGCCTTCGCCGTGATCGGCCTGGTCGCCAACATCGTCTCCCTGTCGCTGCTGATGCGCGGCCAGAAGGAGAGCCTGAACGTGCGCGGCGCCTATCTGGAGGTGCTCGCCGACGCGCTGGGCTCGGTGACGGTGATCGTCGCCGCCGGCATCATCCTGCTCACCGGCTGGCAGTACGCGGACCCGATCGCCTCGATCCTGATCGGTCTGATGATCGTGCCGCGCACGATCAAGCTGCTGCGGGAGACCCTCGACGTGCTCCTGGAGGCCGCCCCGAAGGGCGTCGACATGGCGGAGGTCCGGGCGCACATCCTCGCCCTGCCGGGCGTCGAGGACGTGCACGACCTGCACGCCTGGACGATCACCTCGGGCATGCCGGTGCTCTCCGCGCACGTGGTGGTGACGCAGGACGTGCTGGACTCGGTGGGCCACGAGAAGATGCTGCACGACCTCCAGGGCTGCCTGGGCTCGCACTTCGACGTGGAGCACTGCACCTTCCAGCTGGAGCCGGCGGGGCACGCCGAGCACGAGGCCAGGCTCTGCCTCTGACGGACCGGTCGCCCGGCTGCTAGCCTCGTCGGGACAGACGTGAGTGTGAGGGGAGCTGAGGTTGATGACCGTCGCGACGAAGGCCGCCCGCAGCGGCGGCGCCCGGTCGTCCCTCAGCCTCCGGGTCTCCGGCTGACCTGATCCCGGTTCTCACCGGTACGTCACGACGTCGGCCGGGACCCCTCACACAAGGGTTTCCCACGTTGTCCGACAACACCCGCAACACCCACGCCCAGGCGCTCCACGACGCCTTCTTCGCCCTGCACCACGGTCTTCCGCGGCAGGGCCCCGGATCCGACACCACCACCCGCCGGCTGCTCGCCCTCGCCGGGCGGCTGCCGGCGCGGCCGCGCGTCCTCGACCTCGGCTGCGGCCCCGGCCGCTCCGCGCTGCTGCTCGCCGCCGAGGCGGGCGCCGAGGTGACGGCCGTCGACACGCACGAGCCGTTCCTGGCCGAGCTGCGGGAGGCCGCCGCCGCCCGCGGGCTCGCGGGCCGGGTCCGTACCCTCCGTGCCGACATGGGCTCGCTCGACGCCCTGGCCGACGGCTCCTTCGACCTCGTCTGGGCCGAGAGCTCGGTCTTCGTCCTCGGCTTCGACCGGGCGCTCGCCGAGTGGCGCCGGCTCCTCGCGCCGGGCGGGACGCTGGTGCTCACCGAGTGCGTGTGGACCACCGACGCGCCCGGCCCCGAGGCCCGCGCCTTCTGGGACGAGCACTACCCGCTGCGCACCGTCACCGGGAACGCGGCGGCGGCCGTCGCGGCCGGCTATCACGTGCTCGGCACGGTCGCGCAGCCGGAGAGCGACTGGGACGAGTACTACGGACCGCTGGCCGGCCACGCCGACGCGGCGGACACCGGCGTCCCCGGCATGGCCGAGGCGGTGGCCGGGGCGCGCGCCGAGATCGCGCTGCGCCGGGCGCACGGCGCCGACTACGGCTACGCCGGCTTCGTCCTGCGGCCGGCCGACCCGCGCTGGCGCACCCGCGAGGAGACGGCCGGCGACATCCCCGCCGTACGGGAGATCAACGCGGCCGCCTTCGCGACCCCGGAGGAGGCGGGTCTCGTCGAGGCCCTGCGCGCCGACGGGGACGCCTGGCTGCCGGGGCTCTCGTACGTGGCGGAGGCACCGGACGGCACGGTCGCCGCGTACGCGCTGATCACCCGGTGCCGGGTCGGCGGTGTCCCGGCGGCGGCGCTCGGACCGGTCGCGGTGGCTCCGGCGCACCAGCGTTCGGGCGCCGGGCAGGCCGTCGTACGGGCGGTGCTGGACGCGGCGCGGCTGCGCGGGGAACGCCTTGTCCTGGTGCTCGGCCATCCGGAGTACTACCCGCGGTTCGGATTCGTACGTGCGTCCGCGTACGGGATCAAGCCAGCATTCGCCGTTCCGGACGAAGCGATGATGGCGCTCGACCTGGACGGTTCCGGCGCCGTCCGCGGGGGCACGATCTCGTATCCGGCGGCCTTCGGGGTCTGACGAGACGGCCGGTCCCACCGTGCCGGGGCGTACTCCGGTGCGGTGGGACCGGCCATGTCCGGCCGCCGAAGTACGGACAAGCCGGTTTTGTACGGCAGACTGAGCTTGCCCGTGAGGGAGAGGACCGAAGCGAAGGATGGGTATGCCGACCACACCAGCCACCGTGGCTCACCACTCGTCGAACGGTGTCCGGCCGGAGACGGCCGAGGCTCCGATCATGCTCGAACTTGTCGACGAGGACGGCGTCACGATCGGTACGGCGGAGAAGCTCGCCGCGCACCAGGCACCGGGGCAGCTGCACCGGGCCTTCTCGGTCTTCCTCTTCGACGAGGCCGGCCGGCTGCTGCTGCAGCGCCGGGCGCTCGGCAAGTACCACTCCCCCGGCGTCTGGTCCAACACCTGCTGCGGCCACCCCTACCCGGGCGAGGCGCCGTTCGCGGCGGCCGCCCGGCGCACCTTCGAGGAGCTGGGCGTCTCGCCGTCGCTGCTCGCGGAGGCCGGCACGGTCCGCTACAACCACCCGGACCCGGCCTCGGGCCTGGTGGAGCAGGAGTTCAACCACCTCTTCGTCGGCGTGGTGCAGGGCGCCCCGCGGCCGGACCCGGAGGAGGTCGAGGAGACCGCCTTCGTTACCGCGGCCGAGCTCGCCGAGCGCCACGCCGCCGCGCCGTTCTCCGCCTGGTTCATGACGGTGCTCGACGCGGCGCGCCCGGCGATCAAGGAACTGACGGGCCAGTCCGGGGGCTGGTGACCTGAGTGACCTCGGTGACCCCGGTGGCCGGGGCCACCGGTCCGGTCGGCGGCTGCCCCGGGACGAACGGGTTCAGGGGCAGCGCCGCCCAGATGATCTTGCCGCCGCCCGCGGTGTGCTCGACGTCGCAGGCGCCGCCTGACTCCCGGGCGATCTCGCGCACCAGGAGCAGGCCCCGGCCGCCGGTCTGGCCCCAGTCGGCCTCCAGGGCCTTGGGGCGGTAGGGGTGGTTGTCCTCGACGGACACCCGGATCCACTCCGCCCCGATGGCCACCTCGACCGCTATCTCCGGGGAGAGCAGCGCGGCGTGCTTCACCGCGTTGGTGACCAGTTCGGAGACGATGAGAAGCAGTCCCTGCACGGTGTCGTCGTGGACGGGGACGGCCTGCCTGATGAGAAGGTCGCGCACGGCGTGCCGGGCCTGCGGCACGGACACGTCGACCGCGGGAGCGGTGAAGCGCCAGACCCCTTCGTAGGACGGTGGCCGGGCGGGGACGCCCCCGCGGCTTCCCATCATCCGGCTCCCACCCTCGTGCTCGATTGTCGCCACGGGTCGAGTCTTGGGAATCCGCCGGGGCCCCTCCGGCTACTGACCAGAAGTCGACACGTATCGACCGACTTCTGATCGGGTGAGTATGCCAACGTCAGATGTTCGACTGTTCCTGATCCTCCGCTGACGTTTTCGGAGGGTGTGGCGTCGGTCTGACCATACGGACGGTACGGCGGCCCCCGACGCCCCCTTCCTGATCGTACGGAGCGGGTGCCCGGATAGCATCCGGCGCATGGAGCCGCAGCTGACCGTCAGCGTCGTCGACGAGGTCGCCACCGTCGTCATCGCCAACCCCGCCAAGCGCAACGCCATGACCGCCGGCATGTGGCGTTCCCTGCCCGGGCTGCTGGCCCCGCTCGCCGCCGACCCGGCCGTGCGGGCGCTGGTGCTGACGGGCGCGGGCGAGACCTTCTGCGCGGGGGCCGACATCTCCACCCTGCGCGAGCCGGGCGACGAGCAGCAGTCGCTCGCGGTACGGGCCGAGGAGGCGCTCGCCGCCTTCCCGAAGCCGACCCTCGCGGCCGTGCGCGGCTACTGCGTCGGCGGCGGCAGCCAGCTCGCCGCCGCCTGCGACCTGCGCTTCGCCGAGGAAGGCGCCCGCTTCGGGGTGACCCCGGCCAAGCTCGGGATCGTCTACCCGTCCTCCTCCACCCGGCGGCTCGCCGCCCTGGTCGGCCCCTCGGCCGCCAAGTACCTGCTCTTCAGCGGCGAGTTGATCGACCACGAGCGGGCCCTGCGCACCGGCCTCGTCGACGAGGTGCTCCCGGCGGGCGAACTCGACAAGCGCGTCGCCGAGTTCACCCGCGTCCTCGTCTCCCGCTCGCTGCTCACCCAGGCCGCCGCGAAGGAGTTCGCGAACGGGCGCACCGACCGGGACGCCCACTGGACGCAGCAGGCCCACGGCAGCGACGACACCGCCGAGGGCGTCGCGGCCTTCCTGGAACGCCGGCCGCCCCGCTTCACTTACGGGCGCTGAGCCCTCCGCGTCACGCCTCCCGGGCGGCCTCGGCGGTGGACCGGCCGCGCCAGTGGGCGACGATCTCGGCCGGGGCCTTCTCCGGCGAGCCCGCGTCGTACGGGGGCTGCGGGTCGTACTCGGTGAGCAGCTGGATGGTCTGCGCGGTCGCGTCACCCGCGATCCGGCCCAGCAGGTGCAGTGCCATGTCGATGCCGGAGGACACCCCGGCGGCGGTCACGTGCTTGCCGTCGAACACGACCCGCTCGCCGGTGGGTTCGGCGCCGAGCGCCCGCAGCTCCTCGTACGCGAGCCAGTGGGTGGTGGCCCGCCGGCCGGTGAGCAGCCCGGCGGCGCCGAGCAGCAGCGAGCCGGTGCACACGGACGTGGTCCAGGTGCTGGTCGCGTCGGCGGTGCGGAGCCAGTCCCGGATCTCCGGGTCGTCCTTGGCCGTCCGGGCGTCGGGGCCGCCCGGCACCAGCACGATGTCGGGACGCGGCACGTCCGTGAGGGCCTTGTCGGCGAGGAGGGCCAGGCTGCCCTGGTCGTTGCGGACGGGGCGGGCCTCCTTCGCGACGAAGACGGTCTCGGCGCCGGGGAGGCGGGCGAGGAGCTCGTAGGGGCCGACGGCGTCGAGGGTGGTGAAGCCGTCGTAGAGGAGAACGGCGATCTGCATGCCGGTCCTTTCGTCGTGGGAGATCGGTTCAGGCTGTTCGGTTCAGGGGCGTCGATTCAGGGCGTTCGGTTCAGGGGCCTCGGTTCAGGGCGCTCGGTTCAGGGGTGTGGAAGCGGCGGCGGTAGTCCGCCGGCGCGGTGCCCAGCGCCTTCACGAAGGCGCGGCGCATCGCCTCCGGCGTGCCGTACCCGGCGGCGCGGGCGACCTCCTGGACGCCCTGCGGGGACTCCTCCAGGAGCCGCCGGGCGTGTTCCAGGCGGACGCGGTCGACGTAGCGGCCCGGTGTCGTGCCGGTCTCCGCGTGGAAGGCGCGGGCGAAATGGCGGGGCGAGAGCCGGGCGCGGGCGGCGAGAGCGGGTACGGACAGGTCGTCCTCGGGGTGCTCGGCGATCCACTGCTGGACGTCCCGGAGCGGTTCGCGGCGGGCGGTCTGGGCAGCCAGCTGGGTGCTGAACTGGGCCTGGTTGCCCGGGCGGCGCAGGAAGACGACGAGGTGGCGGGCGACGGTGAGGGCGACGTCGCGGCCCAGGTCCTCCTCGACGAGGGCGAGCGCGAGGTCGATGCCGGCGGTGACGCCGGCGGAGGTGGCGAGCCGGCCGTCGCGGACGAAGATGGGTTCCGGATCGACCGTGACCTCGGGATGGCGGCGGGCCAGCTGCTCGCAGGCGATCCAGTGCGTGGTGACCCGGTGCCCGTCGAGCAGCCCGGCCTCGGCGAGCAGCAGCGCGCCCGTGCAGACGGAGACGAGCCGCTCCGGGGCCGGCGCGTGCGCCCGCAGCCAGTCGACGAGCGCCGGATCGGGCGTCCGGGTGCCCTCGCCGCCGGGTACGAGCAGGGTGTGCGGCGGGCCGTCGGCGACGGCCTCGGCGAGCGAGGTGTCCGGCAGGATCCGCAGGCCGCTGTGCGTGCGGACGGGGCCGCCGTCCAGGGAGGCCGTGCGGATCCCGTACGCGTCGGGCCGGCCGGCGGCTCGGGCGCCGCCGGTGAACACCTCCAGGGGGCCGGTGACGTCGAGGCTCTGCACGCCCTCGAAGAGGACGACGAGGACGGACCGGACGGGTCGCTGCGTCATGGTTCCATCCTTCGCGGGGCCCGAGGGTGTCCGCAATGACGAAGACCCCACCTTTCCTGCCACGTTCTCCGGCCCCGTTCTCCCGCCACGTTCCGCCGCGTTTCCAGGACGGCCCGCCCCGGCCGTTCCCGCCGTACCGACCGGTAGGTAAGGTGCGGCACCATGACGAATCTGCCGCCGCACGCCGTCCGCCACGTCGCCCGCCAGGTCAACCTGCTGCACGCGACCCTGTTCTTCTCGCCCGACCTGGACACCGAGTTCGGGAAGCTCGGCTTCACGGACCCGAGCGCGATGCGCCTCGCCGCGCGCAGCGCACCGCTCGGCGCGGTCGGCGCCGGCACGGTGGCGGCGACCTTCTACAACTACAACCACGAGCTGCTCGCCCGGCACCTGCCCGCCGTCTGGGAGACCGCCTCCCCCGCCGCCGTGCTCGACGCCCGGCTGCGGACCGTCGACGCCACCCTCCGCCGGCTGCTCGGCGACGAGGCGGTCACCTCGCCCGGGATGGCGGAGGCCGCCACGCTCGCCCTGCGCGCGGCCGAGGCGTGCACCCGGCACGCGCGCCCGCTGTACGCCGGCAACGCCGATCTGCCGGTGCCGGACGAGGACACCCCGCACCTGCGCCTGTGGCACGCCACCACCCTGCTGCGCGAGCACCGCGGCGACGGCCACCTGGTGGCCCTGCTCAGTGCCGGGCTCGGCCCGGTGGAGGCGCTGGTGAGCCACACCGCCACCGGCAAGGGCATGAGCCCGCGCTGGGTCCTCGGCACCCGCGGCTGGGGACGCGCCGACTGGGACGCCGCCGTGGAGCGGCTGCGCGAGCGCGGGCTGCTCGACGCCGACGGCGAGCTCACCGAGGCGGGCGTGGCGCTGCGCGAGCACCTGGAGGACGAGACGGACCGCCTGGACTCCGCCCCGTACGAGCACCTGGGAGCCGACGGCACGGCCCGGCTCACCGAGCTCGTCAAGGGCTTCCTGACGGCGGCGGTCGGCGCGGGCGCCTTCCCGGCCGACCTCAGCGGCAAGGCGTAGCCGGGAGGCAGGGCGGGTCGGTTGCCGCGTACGGGTGACCGACCCGGCAGAATGCATCCGCAAGCTTGAGGCACGAGAAGGCGGGTCGGGACATCGTGACGACGTCCATCGAGGCAAGGATCGCCGAGGAGCTCGGCGTACGCGAGCGACAGGTGAAGGCGGCCGTCGAACTGCTGGACGGCGGTTCGACCGTGCCGTTCATCGCGCGCTACCGCAAGGAAGCGACCGAGATGCTCGACGACGCGCAGCTGCGCACCCTGGAGGAGCGGCTGCGGTATCTGCGCGAGCTGGAGGACCGGCGGACCGCCGTCCTCGACTCCGTACGGGAACAGGGCAAGCTGACGCCCGAGCTGGAGGCGCAGATCCTGGCCGCCGACACCAAGGCGCGTCTTGAGGACATCTATCTGCCGTTCAAGCCGAAGCGGCGGACGAAGGCGCAGATCGCCCGCGAGGCCGGTCTGGAGCCGCTGGCCGAGGGGCTGCTCGCCGACCCGTCGGTGGAGCCGCAGGCCGCCGCGGCCGCGTTCGTGGACGCCGACAAGGGCGTCGCGGACGCGGCGGCCGCCCTCGAGGGCGCGCGGGCCATCCTCACCGAGAGGTTCTCGGAGGACGCCGACCTGATCGGCGAACTGCGCGAGCGGATGTGGGGCCGGGGCCGGCTGGTCGCGAAGGTGCGGGAGGGCAAGGAGGAGGCGGGCGCGAAGTTCGCCGACTACTTCGACTTCGCCGAGCCGTTCACCGCGCTGCCCTCTCACCGCATCCTCGCGATGCTGCGCGGCGAGAAGGAGGACGTCCTCACCCTGGACCTGGAGCCCGAGGAGCCGACGGACTCCCCCGTCTCCTCGTACGAGCCGATCGTCGCCGCCCGGTTCGGCGTGGCCGACCGCGGCCGCCCGGGCGACAAGTGGCTCCAGGACACCGTCCGCTGGGCCTGGCGCACCCGGATCCTGGTCCACCTCGGCATCGACCTGCGGCTGCGGCTGCGCACGGCCGCCGAGGACGAGGCGGTACGGGTCTTCGCGGCGAACCTGCGCGACCTGCTGCTCGCCGCGCCCGCCGGCACGCGCGCCACGCTCGGGCTCGACCCCGGTTTCCGTACGGGTGTGAAGGTGGCCGTCGTCGACGCGACCGGCAAGGTCGTCGCCACCGACACGATCTACCCGCACGTCCCCGCCAACAAGTGGGACGAGTCGCTCGCCAAGCTGGCCCGGCTCGCCAAGGAGCACGCGGTCGAACTGGTCGCCATCGGCAACGGCACGGCGTCCCGCGAGACCGACAAGCTCGCCGGTGAACTCATCGCGAAGCACCCGGAGTTGAACCTGACCAAGGTGATGGTCTCGGAGGCCGGCGCCTCGGTCTACTCGGCCTCCGCCTTCGCCTCGCAGGAACTCCCCGGCCTGGACGTCTCGTTGCGCGGCGCCGTGTCCATCGCCCGGCGCCTCCAGGACCCGCTGGCCGAGCTGGTGAAGATCGACCCGAAGTCGATCGGCGTCGGCCAGTACCAGCACGACCTGTCCGAGGTGAAGCTCTCCCGCTCCCTCGACGCGGTCGTCGAGGACTGCGTGAACGGCGTCGGCGTCGACGTCAACACCGCCTCCGCGCCGCTCCTTTCGCGTGTCTCCGGCATCGGCGCCGGCCTCGCCGAGAACATCGTGGCCCACCGCGACGCCAACGGCCCCTTCCGGTCCCGGCGCGCCCTGAAGGACGTGTCCCGGCTCGGCCCGAAGGCGTACGAGCAGTGCGCCGGCTTCCTGCGCATCCGCGGCGGCGACGACCCGCTGGACGCGTCGGCCGTGCACCCGGAGGCCTACCCCGTCGTGCGCCGCATGGTGAAGACGGCGGGCGGCGAGGTCGGCGCGCTCATCGGCAACACGGCCGTGCTGCGCTCGCTGCGCCCGGACGACTACGTCGACGACAAGTTCGGCCTGCCGACGGTCGGCGACATCCTCAGGGAACTGGAGAAGCCGGGCCGAGACCCGCGCCCCGCGTTCAAGACGGCCACGTTCAAGGAGGGCGTCGAGAAGATCGGCGACCTGGTGGCGGGCATGGTCCTGGAGGGCGTCGTCACCAACGTCGCCGCGTTCGGCGCCTTCGTCGACATCGGCGTCCACCAGGACGGCCTGGTGCACGTCTCCGCCATGTCCAAGAACTTCGTCAAGGACCCGCGCGACGTGGTGAAGCCCGGCGACGTGGTCAAGGTGAAGGTCCTGGACGTCGACATCCCGCGCAAGCGCATCTCCCTGACGCTGCGCCTCGACGACGAGGCCGCCGCCGCCACGGAGCCGGGCGCGCCGAAGCGCGAGCGTGGCGACCGGGGCGACCGCGGTGGCCGCCCGCCGCAGCAGCGGCGCGGCGGTGGCGGTGGCCGGGGCGGTGAGGGCGGCGGAGGCGGCAACCGCGACCGGGCCCAGGCCCCGGCCCCGGCCAACAGCGCGATGGCCGACGCCCTGCGCAAGGCGGGCCTGCTCAACGAGGGCGGCTCCCGCGACGGCCGCCGCGGGAGGCGCTGACGCGCCGGCCCCCGGCGGGAGGGTTCGGGGGCGGAGCGGGGTCGGGGTGACCCGGACGTGAAGCGGCGGAACTCGCGCGAAGCGCGGTGAGCCGCAGTCCGGCCGCCCCCGGCCCGGGCCCCGGCCGACCCCCGGTCCCAGGGGCCGGCATCACCGAGCCCGCAGCCCCCGCGCGCTGCCGCCGGGCGGCCGCACCGGACGCGCCAGGGGTACGGGCTCGGGGCCCGCGCCGCACCACGCCCGCCGGGCGGGGACAGGGGGCAGCCGCCCGCGTGGCGCTACGTGCCCGTCTGCCCCGCGAGCGTCGCCGCCCTCGCCTTCGCCGCGGTGCGGACGGCGGCGAGGTCGAGTCCGGCCTGTTCGCAGAGCGTGGCCAGGTCGAAGTAGATCGTCTCGCCGGCCATCAGGTCGTCGCTGAAGGGGACGAGGTTCGCGAAGGGCACGACGAAGGACCGGCCGGTCGGCGGGACGCCGAGCCAGTCGCCGCCGCTCGTGCCGCGCAGGGTGCCCCAGACGACGATCGTGTCGTCGCCGACGACGCGCCCGGCGTCGTCGGGGACCAGGTCCGGGAACGCCGTGAAGAAGCCCTGGTAGGCGGCCCTGGCGGCCGCGCGGCCCTCGCTGCGCAGGCCGAGCGGCACGGTTTCGAGGTAGCAGTCCGCCACGAAGGTGGCGAGGATGGCGTCGTAGTCCCGGGCGGCCTCGGCGGCCCTGTGGGTCTCGAACAGCCGGATCATCGCGTCGCGGTCCATGACTCGTCCCGTCGGAGCGTCGGAGAGCTTGGCCCCCGCCCCTTCCATCGTAGGAGCGGCCCCGTCGGCGCGGGCTCGCAACGGCACCGGGTGGCGACTCGGCGCCGCAGCGGTGCCGAGTCCCCCGTACCGGCAGGGGGCGGCCCGCAGAGCAACGGCCCCGACCCGCCGCAGACGACTTGGCGTCACCCCGGGCCCGTCCCACCGACCCGCGCGCCACAGCGGGCGCAGGCCCACGGCAGGGCGCAGCCCGCCGCTCGGCGGCCGTGCCGTCGGGCGCGGCGGGCGTAGGCGACGGACGGTGTGGGACACCGCTGAGCCTCACCCCGGCGGCGCCGGCACGTCGCGGCCCGCCCCCTGCAGGAGGCGGGGCGCGGGGCGTACCGCAACAACAACCCACCCCGACGGGCCCAAGCGCGGCCCCCCCGCCCGCCCGGGAGCCCCCCACAGGGAGGGGT
>NZ_JBSGIW010000025.1:0-77432 GCF_053605265.1 Streptomyces sp. NPDC003943
CTACTTCCCGGGTCTCCCTGCCGTTTGGCCACCTGGACGCGGCGGTGTAATTCGTTTGACGGGTGGGTGGGGGCGGCGATGGGCGCCCCCGCACCGGGGATCGTGCCGCCTCCCGGGGCCATGGGGACCGGGAGGCTCAGCCCACGTAGCCCATCCGGTGGCTGATCTCCTCGGCGCCCCGGACCAGCAGGGGTGCGAGCTCGTGGATGCGCTCCTCGGTGAAGCGGTACGCGGGGCCGGAGGCGCTGAGGGCGGCGAGGGTCTCGCCCTGATGGGAACGGATCGGGGCCGCGACGGCGTGCAGCCCGATCTCGAATTCCTCCAGTGTCACCGCGTACCCGCGCTCCCGCGCCTCGGCGAGGTTCTTCTCCAGCTTGGTCCTGGCGGTCAGGGTGTGCGGCGTCAGCTTCCGCAGCCTGGACGCCGCGAGCACGTCGGCGCGCTCCCTCGTCGGCAGATGGGCGAGCAGGATCTTGCCGCTGGACGTCGCGTGCACCGGGGTGAGCTGCCCGACCCAGTTGTGCGTGCCGACCGCGCCCGGGCCGCGTACCTGGTAGAGGTTGACCGCGTAATGCTCCTGCAGGACGGCGATGTTGACGGTCTCGCCGATCTCCTCGCTGAGTCGCTCGCACACCGGCCGGCCCTGCTGTGTGATGTCGAGACGGCCCGTGACCGCCCCCGCCAGACGTACGATCCCGAAGCCCAGCCGGTACTTGCCCCGCTCGGCCGCCTGCTCGACCAGACCGCGCGCCTCCAGCGCGCCGAGCAGGCGGAACGCGGTCGACTTGTGGACGTCGATCTCGGCGGCGACCTCGCTGACGCCGGCCTCACCGCGCTGGGCGAGGATCTCCAGGACGCTGACGGCACGGTCGACGGACTGCACCCCGTTCACTGCGGGAGCCTGCGTTTCGCCATATGCCGAGTGGTTGCCCATGACGCAACTATAAGCAAGGTCGGATCATCCAGCCCCACAAGGAGCCCCCTCGTGGCCATCTCGGTCTTCGACCTGTTCTCGATCGGCATCGGACCGTCGAGCTCCCACGCGGTGGGCCCGATGCGCGCGGCCCGCATGTTCGCCCGTCGCCTGAAGAACGAGGGCCTGCTCGCGCACGTCGCCACGGTCCGGGCCGAGCTGTACGGCTCGCTCGGCGCGACCGGCCACGGCACCCCTAAGGCCGTGCTGCCCGGTCAAGGTCTTCGGCAGCGCGGGGCACTTACGGCCGTGTCGCCGGTCTTCCCTGTACTTCCGCTTCCGGGCAGACACGTTGGGCTGGTTCGGGGTCCGTCCGACGTGCCGGGCGTGGACCAGTCCGTCTGGTCTTCAGGGGAGTTTGTGGGCGAGGACGTCGAGTTGCTCGACGGAAGGGGGCTGGGCGAACAGTTCTCCGGCTCGTTCCATCAGGGCGCTGCCCAGGCGGCCGGCGAGGTGTGCCTGGCGTGCTTCGTCGTCGGGGAAGGCGTCGAAGATGGCGAAGGTGGACGGACTCAGGCGTACGGCGAACCAGGCCACGGTGTCGGGCTCCTCCTGCACGAGGGCAAGTCCCTCGCGGAGAAAGGCGGCGACCTCTTCCTCCTTGCCGGGCAGGGCCTTGACCTGTACGTGGAGCGCGACGTTGATGTCGGCCATGAGGGGACTCCTTTCCGGTGCTCGGCCGCCCGGGAGCGGCCGGGCACTGCGACGACCGGTTGGCGTCGACCGGGTCTCCTGTTCAGCCGCGTCGATGTCCCTCCGGCGTAGCCCATTTTGACACCTTTTGCAGGCATGGGACCCTTTATGTGTGGGCTACTTCACTCGACGTCGCCCGCCGCGTCCGCCTTGGCCTGAGCGGCTTGCGGCATCCGGTAGAACGTTCCGTCCGTCGCCCACCTGCGGAAACGCGTGTGCAGCGTGGCCCGCGGCCCGTAACGCTCGGGCACGTCCCGGCAGACCGTCCCAACAGATCGTCCCGGCAGACCGTCCCGGTCCGGAACTGGGTCAGGGTGCTGGGGTGTCCTACCGCTGCGCCTGAGAGGCGGATGCCTGGGCCCAGTCGAGTTCGGCGAGCCGCTTGATGTTCGCGAACTGGCGTGTCTGCATGGCCCAGTGCACGGGTGGATAGACGAAGAAGTCCACAGCGGCCCGAAGCCAGCGCGGCCGGGTTGATTGGTATCCGCTCACCACCAGCCGGGTCCGGTCGCCGGACAGCTCCTCCAAGAGGAAGCCCCACAGGCCATGGAAATAGACGCGTGGCAGCGGTCCTGTGGGGTCGAGCTGGCGCCCGCGCAGGTCGCTCAGCCCGCGCAACCCCAGGAAATGTCCCGGCTCCAGCGCCGCCACCTCCCACGCGCTCACTGGGCCCCCCGGTGACCATGCCGTCAGCCGGTCCCCGACGTTGATCTCCTGCCACTCGGGATGAATGCGGTCAGCGCTGGGGCGGCCCCCGTTGTCGAGGCGGTCCCAGGAGTACCAGCCAGCGCGGTCGTAGCCCATCTGCGCCAGCCACGGCCAGACCTGCCGCGGCGGCGCCTCGATCGTTACCGCCATCGTCGCGGCGCGGTCGCCGTTCGGAACGACATCGGCGCCGGGGTATGGCTCTGCCACCTCCTCGTCGGTGGCGCCCCAGCGGACCAGCCGGGGGCGCACGGCGATCGCATAGGCACCCACTACCAGGCACGACAAGGCAGCAAGCGCTCGTGACGGCACCCGCATGCCGTTAATTATTACAGCGCGGTAACGGCGTGGTCCAGCCTCGGGCTTTCGCGAGGGGCGCTGCCCGGTGGTGGTCGAGAAAGCCACCTCCGGTGCGGCGCGGCGGTCCCATGGCGCCACGGAGTCGGATGAGTAACGCTCGAAGTGTGAGCGAACACCTTGCCAGGCTCGGGCCGGCTGCCGTCGCTTCCGCCGCGGCCGCCTTGGCGCTGCACGGACTGATCCTGCGGCCAAGGATGCTGACCTGGGGCGCGACTCGCGACGAGGCTGCACGCTCCTATCCCGGGGACGAGCTCATCCCCGGTGCCGGCAGTAGCTCGACCATGGCCACGACCCTGCCCGCGCCGCCGTCGAAGGTCTGGCCATGGCTGGCCCAGATGGGCTGCGACCGCGGCGGCTGGTACAGCTGGGACCGGCTGGACAACGGTGGACGACCGAGCGCGGATCACATCGTTCCGCAGTGGCAGAGCCTGGAGCGAGGACAGCGGCTTGCCTCGGTGCCCGGCGGCCGCGCCTGGTTCACCGTCGCGATGCTGGTACCGGAACGGACCCTGGTGCTGCGGGACGACACGCGCCTTCCTTCAGGCCGCCCGTTCGACCCATCCCATGGACCCGCGCCCCGTGCGTTCATCAGCTCGGTCTGGGGCTTCCACCTCGAACCGGTCGGCGCGGGCACCCGCCTTGTCGTCCGCACCCTCGGTCGAAGCCGCCCGCGCGTGCTCACCGGTCCGATGGACCTGATGTTCTGGGAACCCGCCCACTTCATCATGCAGACCCGCCAGTTCCACAACCTCCGGGCGCGGCAACGGCGGACCGCGTGACCGCACACCCCGGGAGGCTGTGATGTGCGCCGACTCGACCTTCGAGCCCGCCGGAGGCCCGCTGCTCCTGGACGGCGCGCTGCCCGCGTTCAGGTTCTCCCGAATCGAATGTGTGGCGATCAGTGCGGCGCCGTCCGTCGCCTACGAGGCAGCGCGCGGGCTGGACCTGCTCACGATTCACTCCCCGCTCCTTGACGCGGCCATGCGCGTGCGCGGGTTGCCCGACCGGCTGCGCCGCCGGCCCATGCCGACCCCGCCCTCCATGCGGGTGGCCGACCTGTTCGACACCGGCGGAGAAGCCTGGGAGGACCAGCCCTGGGTGGCACTGGGCGAGCGTCCAGGCCGTGAACTCGTCTTCGGGGCGGTCGGGAAGCCGTGGCAGCCCTCGATCGAGTGGCGGCGGGTCGAACCGGAGCACTTCACGTCATTCGACGAGGCCGGCTGGGCGAAGATCGCGGCCGCCTTCGTGGTCCATCCGTACGGTGCCCAGCGGTCCCTGCTCACCTACGAGGCACGCACCGCCTGCACCGACCCGGAATCCACCGCGCGCTTCGCCCGCTACTGGACGCTCGTCTCCGCAGGGGTCGGCGTCGTTCTGCGCGGGACGCTCCGCGCGGTCAAGACGGCTGCGGAACAGGGACCCCGGCCCACAGGGGCCCAGGACGGTGACGCGTGACGGGACCGCGGCCTGGGCTACAGCTCCGGGAGGTGACGACCGAACCCCACAGCAAGGAGCCGTTCGATGCGACGCAAGCACGGCATGACCCCTGACCGCATCCGCCGGCCGACTACCCCCGCTGCCGCGCACCGGCCACGCGGGGTCGACGTCAGGCCCGTCCCGTCGAGCCGGCGGCTGGTGATCGCGGCCGTGCGGGCCGGCCGACACATGGCGGCCATGCACAGCCTCGTCGATCTGGACGTCACGACGGCGCGGAACCTGCTCAGGCGGTCCACGGAACCGGCGTCGTTCACTGCGTTCATCGTGGCGTCCGTCGCACGCGCAGCAGCGGCACACCCGCAGGTGCACGCCTACCGGAACTGGCGCGGCCGACTGGTCCGGCACCGTCATGTCGACGTGAACACGCTCGTGGAGGTCACGACACCGCAAGGCCTCTTCACTCTCCCGCATGTACTGCACGATGCCGACATCCGCGATGTACAGGACCTCACGGCAGAACTGCGCGCCGCCAAGCGCGACTACGCCACCACGGACACGGGGCGTCTCCTTGACCGCTTCGGCACCACCATGACCCGCCTCCCCGGCCTCGTGCCGACGATGTACGCAGTGCTGGCCAGGTCCGTCCGGCTCCGCCAACTGACCGGGACGGTCGCGGTCACAGCAGTGGGAATGTTCGGCGCCGGCGGCGGGTTCGGCATTGCCCCGCCGAGTCTGATGCCCCTCCAGGTAGTCATCGGTGGTGCGACCCAGCGCCCCCGTGCCGTGGACGAACGGATCGAGGTCCGTGACGTGCTCGACCTGACGATCACCTTCGACCACAACGTGATCGACGGCGCCCCCGCCGCCCGGTTCGTCGCGGAGCTGCGCCACATCATCGAGAACGCCGAGGTGATCCGTGCACCCGCCGTCGGCACGAGCGATGGACACACGACTGGTACGGCTGAGTAGGGTCAACGGCCCAACCGGAGCCCCAGAACCACACGTGGACGGCGAAGGCCGCGGGGGCTTGGCCATGGGCCAGGGTTCACGGGAGGAAGTCCGGCGATACAAGCCGGGGTGCCGGGTCCCGGACCGTGCCGCTCACCGGCTGTTCAGCAGCTGGGTGGTGGCCAGTTCGCGGTAGAGGGCGTCCGCTTCGAGGAGTTCGGCGTGAGTGCCCACCGCCCGTACGTGGCCGGCCTCCATCACGACGATGCGGTCGGCCGTGGTGACCGTGGACAGGCGGTGGGCGACGACGAGGACGGTGATGCGACCGGCGATGTCGGTGATGGTGTCGCGCAGTGCCGCCTCGTTGGCCGCGTCGAGCTGCGAGGTGGCTTCGTCCAGCAGCAGCAGTCTCGGGCGGCGCAGCAGGGCCCGGGCGATCGCGACGCGCTGGCGCTCACCGCCCGAGAGTCTGCTGCCGCGGTGGCCGACTTCGGTGTCGAGGCCACGGGGCAGGCGGTCCGTCACCCCGTCGAGACGCACAAGGCGCAGGGCGTGGCGGAGTTCTTCCTCCGTGGCGTCGACGGCGCCCAGCGTCAGGTTCTCGCGCAGGGTGCCGGCGAGGACGGGTGCGTCCTGTTCTACGTATCCGATGGCTGCGCGGAGCTCCGCCAGGGGCCACTGGCGCACGTCCTTCCCGTCCAGCAGTACCTGGCCGGCGTCCGGGTCGTAGAAGCGTTCGATGAGAGAGAAGACCGTGGTCTTGCCCGTGCCGGACGGCCCGACGAACGCGGTCAGGCCTCCGCCGGGAACGGTGAAGGAGACACGGTGGTGGACCTGGGGAAGCCCGGGGCGGTAGGCGAAGCGGACATCGCGGAAGGCCACACGGGCGGGCAGCGGATCCGCTTTCGGCCGACTCGCACCTCCTTCTCCTCCGTGTTGCTCGTCCTCGGCCTCCGCGGCCCGCTCGGCCTGCAGCTTCTCGGCCTCCAGGTTCTCGACCTCCCGGATCCGGGCGGCGGCGGCGGAACCGATCTGGAACTGGCCGACGCCTTCCACCAGCTGGCCGATCCGGGGCGCGAGCGCGAAGAGGTAGAGGAGAAAGGCGACCAGAGTGGAGACGTCGACGGCGCCGGAGGTGACGCGCGCGCCCCCCACTCCCAGCACGACCAGGAAGCAGACCTGCACGACGACCGCCGACAGGGTCGCGGACACCGCTTCCCAGGCGGCGGCGCGGACACCGGTACGCCGGGCGTGCTCGGCCGCCCGGTACAGCGCTCCCGCCTCCTGCTGTTCGGCACCCGACGCCTTGATCGTACGGAAGGCGCCCAGGGCTCGCTCCAGCGCGGCGCCCATGCGGCCGACCGCCTCCTGCGTATGCCGGGTCGCGCGGCCGATCCGCGGGGCCACGACAGCGACGACGATGCCGATGAACGCGATCACGCCGAGCGTGACGCCGAGCAGCACGGCGTCGAGCAGGCCCATCATGACCACCGTCGCCAGGGTGGTCAGTGTGCCGGTGACCGCGGCCGACACCGCCTGAGGAGCGCTCTGCCTCAGCAGCGCCGTGTCCGAGGTGACGCGGGAGATCAGATCCCCCGGTTCGGTGCGCTCCACCACCGGTACGCGCAGCGCCAGCAGACGGTCGATCAGCCGGCGCCGGGCGGCGCAGACGATGGACTCCGCGGACCGGTCCAGCACGTAGTGCCCGAGGCCGGCGAGGATCCCTCCCGCCGCCAACAGCACGCTGAGAGCGATCACCGAGCCGTACGCCGGACCTCCTCGGCCCATGTCGTCCATCACCTGCTTGGCCGCCATGGGCTGGGCCAGGCCCATCACGCTGCCGAGCAGACCCAACAGGACACCCGCCGTCATACGGCCGCGCTGCGGTCGGAGGTGCCCGATGAGGGCGAGCGACGCAGTGGTCACGGGCTCACTCCACCGCGAAGAAGCGCTGGAAGTATCCGGCCGGCGTGCCCTCGCCGACGGGTTCTCCCTCGGCTTCCACCCAGGCGTGCGCGGCGAACGGCGGGCGGGTGCGCACCCCCACGCACCAGGTGGGCCACTGGCCGTGACAGCGACACAGCAGCACCGTGGCCAGGGACCGCGGCAAACACCCCTTGTGCCCGCCTGCGGCCAGGCTCACGGCGAGCACCGTCTCCCGGGCCGCTTCCGCCTCGGCCAGCGTCGCGGGCCGGGCTCCGCGGCGGAGCCGAGCCAGGACGGCCCGGATCCGCTGGGGCGGCAGGGTGGCCAGCACGTGGGCGCAGCCGATCACTATGCGCGCCTTGAGACGGCGGGCGGGAGGGACGGAGCGAGGGCGATAGGGAACAGCTTCCGGCGTCGACATCTGTGTATCCCTTCTCTCGGCGGTCGGCGGTCGGCGGCCGAGGCGGGCTACAGCGTGATGAGCCCGGCGGAGCGGAGGTCTTCGACGATGCTCACGACGTCCTGTGCGGCCACTTCGGTGTCCACGCCCTCGTACCGTTCTACGAGGGCCGCCGCCGCCCGCTCGGTGCCGTGGCCGTCCAGGAGCTCACGGAGCACGACGGCCGCCGCGGGGTTGAGAGTCCAGTACTCGGCGCTCTTCTGATCGAGCAGGGCCATGCCGTACTCGGTCTCGGTCAGCAGCACTCCGGGCTTCAACGTGCACATCGGCTTCACCTTTCCCGTTCCGTCAGGGGTCGCGTCCAGGACGGTGTCGTCTCCCGGGAGCGCAGCCATACTTCGCAGGCCACGGTCGGGTGCAGCAGGTAGCTCTCCGTCTCGGCCGACAGGGCCCGGCGGCACCACTCGCGCAGGACCTCCACGTCGACGAGGCCCAGCCGGGCGAGACGCGACTCCTCGCACAGCGCCAGCAGGCGGGCGCGGTGCCGGCGGAGCCCCGCCTCCTCCTCGAAGGTGGCGTTGGCCTTGGTGCCGCGGGTGCGGCTGGCCTCGGGGACGATGCCGCGCATGGCTTCGACGATCAGCGGCTTGTACCGCCAGGGAGTGATCCGCTCCTGCGGCCGGATGGCAAGGGCGGCCTCGATCACCCGGTCGTCGTAGTAGGGGGCCGCCACCGTGATGCCCAGCGGGGCGGCCATCTGGCCGATGTGCCGGGTCCACTGGGAGATGCCGTCCATCGCGGCCATCTCCCGGTGCTCGCCGTGCCCGCGGCCGCGGGGCTCGGCTTCGGGGAGGTGCGCGCGGAGCAGCTCGCGTACCGCCTCCACGGCCTCGGGCGTGGCCCAGCCCGGCATGCGCGGCGGCGCCGACCAGTCGAGCAGCGGTTCGTCCGCCGGGGCCGGGGGCGCGTCGAGGTCGCGGGCGACCCTGCCGAGCCAGGCGCGATAGGAGCGGCGGTCCAGGAGCTGGCGCAGCACGCGCCACCGGGACCACTGGTACTTCGCGGTGTATCCGCGCAGATCCCGCAGCGCGGTGAGGGGATGCGTGCCCATCAGCGCGTGCAGGCGGGCGGGCGCTCCGGCGAGGAGTTCGTCGCCCCCCAGGCCGGTCAGGTGCAGCCGCGATCCGCGGGCTGCCGCCAGGGCGATGATGTGCATGCGACGGTTGCGGTCGACCGTGAGGATGCTGGGGGTGTCCAGGAGGTCGTCGAGGGTGTCGATCCCGTCGAACGTCATGGCCAGGTCGGACGCGGGGACGATGTGGTGCTCGATCGTCCCCAGTGCCTCCGTGGTCCGGCGGGCCCAGTACACGTCGTCGCCGAGTTCGTCGTGGATGGCGGCGGTGTACGCCGCGATCTTCGCGTCCCCGCGGGCGGCGGCGCAGCACACGGCGGTGGAGTCGAGCCCGCCCAGGTCGGCCGTCACCAGCTCGCGCCCGCGCGTGCGCGTGGCCACGGCGGCGGTCAGCGCCTCCCGGAAGCGCCCGGCGCCCTCGGCCAGGGGCAGGTGCGGCTCGGGGGGCGACCACCAGCGGGTCTCCTCGGCCCGTCCGTCGGAGTCGAGCGTCAGGTGGTGGCCGCCGGGCAGGGCGTGTACGCCCTTCCACATCGGGGAGCCGGACAGCGGGTGCGGCACGCCCAGCGTGAGCAGTTCGAGGGCGAGCCTGCGTTCGTCGAGTTCGGCGCCGACCAGTTCGGCGAGTACGTCGGCCCGGTCGGAGGCCAGGCTGACGCGGCCGGCCTCCGGGAGGGTGGCACTGGTGAAGAACACCCGCCTCATGCCGACGACGCCGCCCTGGACCCGGACCCGTCCGCCGCGGCTGACCACGAGGTGGAGGCTGCCCGTCCAGGTGGCACAGATGCGGTCGAGCGCCGACAGGGACGTGTCGGCGGCTGCGGCTGCGCGTCGGGCCGCTTCGGCGGTGACGGAGTGTTCGCCGAGCACGGCGATGCGGGTCCCTCGGCACTCGCCCACCACCATGCTCGAGGGTGCCCAGCGCCCCACCAGCCAGAGGCGCCCTGACGGGTGGCGCAGACCCTGGGCGGCGTGGGCGAGTGCTTTGGTGGCGACAGCGGCGGCCGCGTCGGTGTCGGGCAGGACGGCGAACCAGGTGGGCAGGGCATGGAGTGACAGCGAGTCTTCCACGGCTACGGCCTTCGGTCGGCGATGTACGGGAAGCAGGGTGGCCGGGTGGCGGCTGGAGGCCGCCACCCGGTGGCCCCGGCCGCCGGTTCAGCGGGCGGCACGGGGACTCGCGTCAGAGGAGCTGCTTGCCGCCGAGGACGTCCTTGGGCCCGGTGTTCTTGATCCCGGTCACCTTGCGGAAGCTGCCGGCCTTGGTCAGGGTGGGACGCTCGTACGTCATGGTCGAACTCCTTTTCGCTTCGGGGGGATTGGGCGTGCACGCGCATGCGGCGGTTTTCCGATCCGGAGACCGGTCATTCCGCTTAACCACGCTACGTAGGGCGACCGGACCACCACAATGGCGTGTCCGGCCCGCGCGCAGCACACCCGCGGCGCGCGATTCGCCGTGCGCGCCCCGAACGATTCCGCCCGCCTTCGCATGCGCGGGGAACCCGACCGCGTGCGCAACGCCCCCCTACGCGCGGGTGACGTCGACGGCTTCGTCGCCGTAGTCCCATGGCGCGCGGTAGGACTTGCTGCCGTGCAGGCGGCTGACAAGAAGGGCGAGCACGACGTCACCCCGCACCTGCACCCCGCACACACCCTCACACCGGACGATCCTGCGCTCTCCCACGTCGTCCCGGAACTGCGCGACGCCTTCGCCTCCGGTCGACGTCGGGTGGTTGCTCGGGATTCGGGCGCCCAGGGATCCCCGTATGCCTGGTGCGCTGACGTGGCTGCCGATCGTGGGCGGCTCGCGGGTCTGGCGATGGCGGCCACCGAGCGGGCCGCGTCGCTTGCGGTTCGCGGCCGGGTCGGAGGGCTTCCGGCTCGCCGGCCGGGGCCCCTTGGACGAGCGGGCTGCGCTGCAGGGTCAGCGCGGTCGTGCGTTCGCGCGAGTACCGGCGGGCGTTGTCGATGGCGACGGCGGCTTTGGCGGTCATCTCCTCGGCGAGGATCAGGTCGTCGGCGGTGAAGGCCTCGGGCCGGTCGAGGCGGGAGAAGGCGACGACGGCGAGCAGCGCGCCGCGGGCCCGGAGCGGCACGGTGATCCGGCCGGTCAGCCCGTCCGCGGCGATGGCCCCTTCGATCAACGGGTTGCCCGCTGGCCAGTGGGCCGGGTCGGCGGCGAGCCCGGGCCCGAAGGCCCATTCGCCGCCCTGGCCGGGCTCAGCGGCGAGCTCGACCGTGGACCTGCCGGTGGCCATGCAGCGGGCGGCGACGGAACCGGGAGTGTGACTGACCGGCGTCGCGGGCCCGGGCGCCCGGTCGGTGCCCTCCTTCGCGCTGCGCTGGGCGGCACGGCTGAGCGCGATGGTCTCGCCGGGGGTGAACACGGACGCGGAGGGCGGTTCCTCCCCGCGCAGCACCTCGTCGAAGAGGTCCACGGTGACGAGGTCGGCGAATCCCGGCACCGGGGGTCGTGGCCAGTTCCTGGGCCGTGCCGATGACGTCGAGTGTCAGGCCGATGCCGCCGCTGGCCTTGTTGAGGATGAGCAGGCGTTGCCGAGCCCAGTACTCGGCGCTCATGTCGAATCCCCAGTTGGCGACCGCGCGGACCTTGCCCTCGGCATCCCGGACGGGCCACATGCTGGTGGCCCAGGCGTTGGCGTAGTTGCTGCCGAGCGGGCGGAAGACGGTGATCAGGCGTGCGGGCTCGCCCGTCCTCGCCACCTCGGAGAGCCGGTCGGTGTATGCCATGTCGTCCAGTTCGGGGAAAAGCTCGCGGTACTTCTCACCGAGCACCTGCTCCTCGGAGTGCGCCATCACTCGGCACGCGGAGGCATTGACCCACAGAAATCGCAGCTCGGGGTCGTAGACGCCCAGAGCGAAGGCACTGCTCGAAGGCCCGGTCGGCGATCACGGGGCGGCGTCCCCACTGCTGGACGGTCACCACGTGGCCCAGCGAACGGCCGTCCGCGCCGCGCAGCGGATGGGCCGTCAGCACGGCGTCCAGCGTGGAACCGTCCCGGTGGCGCAGCGGGACGACTCCCGAGGGGTCGGAGCCGATGCCGAGATTCTCGGGGGAGCCGCGTGGGCGATCGACCAACAGGTCGGTCAGGGGACGCCCCACCGTCTCCTCCGCCGTCCAGCCCAGCAGCAGCCGCCCGCCCTCGCTCCAACCACTCACCATGCCGTCCGGGTCGACCACGGCAGCGGCAGTCGGGGCGTCCTGCTCGGCAGCCATCTCCACGCGCCACGCCTCCGTCCGGACAGCGGTGCTCGCAAGGGCCGGTTTCCAGCGGCTGGTTCCAGCCTAGGTCCGCTCCGTCCGGTGCGCCGACTCGGTCACGGTAGGTACCGAATGGTCAGGAGTGCTGTCCGGTGCCCTCCGCCACGCCGCCGACCTCGGCGGCGCCACATCCTCCACCCGGTTCAGCCTCGTCAGGAAGCCGGAGACGAAGTTGCCGCCCGGGTAGCGGATCGTCGGGGCGGATCGCGTGCCCGGTGCCGCCGACCGTCAAATCGGCGGCGTAGCCGTACAGATGGAGCTGCCACGGGTCCGGCAGTGCCGAGGTGTTCACGGGGCGGTCAGAGCTCCGGTCGAGGCCCGCTTCACCGGCCGCTCGGTCACCTTCCGTCCAAGATCGGCGTCCACCGCGTGGGGGAGCGGACGCCGGGGGTCGGTCAGGCGAGGTCGGGGAGGGGACGCCGGGCGACCTCGTGGGCGTCGTCCGGCGGGACGCCCAGCATGCGCAGGACCATCTCGGCGAGGTTCACCGCGGCGTCGTCGCCGTCCACGTCGGGGCGGGCGAATCGCAGCTCGACCAGGGACAGCAGGCTTCCACCCAGTGCGGACAGGGCCACTGTCGGGTCGACGGCGGTGAAGCGGCCGGAGGCCATGCCGACCTCGACGTCCCGGCGGGCCCGTCGGGTCAGGCCGTTGTCCGAGTGGATGTGGCCCAGGCCGCGGCGGCGCAGCACCTGCATCAGCTCCGGGTGCGACTCGGCCATGCGGGCGCTGAGCCGGAAGCCCGTCGCGACGAGCTCCGCGGGGTCGTCGATGCCGGCCAGGTGCTCGTCGAAGCTCTGGCCGAACTCCTCCAGGGCGTCCTGCACCGCGGCCTCGAACAGTTCCGTCTTGGACTCGAAGTGGTTGTAGAAGGAGCCGAAGCCGACGTCGGCGCGCTCAGCGATCGCCTGGATGCTGGCGCTGGTGTCGCCGTCCTCGGCAAGTATCTGGCGAGCCGCGCGGACGAGAGCCCCGCGGGTCTCGGCGCGACGCCGCTCGAATCGGTTACCGGGCGGGGCTGACGTAGGCATGTCCGGATTCTAACCGCGAGGCGATGACCATCGCAGTCCTGATGAATCCATCATTTCCAGTCCCCAGCACCTTGACGACGGGACTGTCAGACTTGATGATTTCATCATTACGGCAATGTTGCTTGGAGGACACCATGTCCGAAACCCGCGTCGACGCAGTCGGCGTCCCGGACGTCAGGACGGCCCATCAGGACCTCCACAGCGCGCAGGGTGCCCTGCGCGGCGAACACCCCGGGCGGTCCCGCAACCCCGTGATCAAGGTGGCCGACCTGGCCTGGCTGGAGTTCGAGAAGCCCGACCTGGACCGGGCCGAGGTCTTCGCCCGGGACTTCGGCTTCGGCATCGCCGCCCGGAGCGAGAACGAGCTGTGGCTGCGGGGCACCTTCGCCGGCTCACCGTGCATGGTGATCCGGCGCGGCCGGACCTCCCGTTTCATCGGCCCGGCGTTCCGCGCCGCCGAGCGGGCCGACCTGGACCGGCTGGCCCGCGCCACGGGCACGTCCGTACGGGACGCGGACGTGCCCGGCGGCGGCAGGGCGGTCGACCTGCTCGACCCCTCCGGCTTCCCGGTCCGGGTCGTGCACTGCGGGGAGGAACTGCCGGCGCTGCCCGAGCAGCAGCCGCTGCTGCTCAACTTCGGCACCGATCACCGTCGCACGAACGTCGCCCAGCGCGCGCCGCGTGAACCCTCCCGCATCCAGCGTCTGGGGCATGTGGTCCTGGAGACACGGGTGTTCGGGCGCGCCCTCGACTGGTACCTGGACACCCTCGGGATGATCGTCTCCGACTTCCTGTTCCTGGACGGCCAGCGCGGCCGTGGCCCGACGATGGCGTTCATCCGCTGTGACCAGGGCAGCCGGGCCGTTGACCACCACACGCTGGCCATGCACCTGGGCCCGGGCAACGGCTACGTCCACTCCGCCTACCAGGTGACCGACCTCGACTCGATCGCCGCCGGCGGAGAGTACCTGGCCGAGCGCGGCTACCAGCGCAGCTGGGGCATCGGCCGGCACATCCAGGGCAGCCAGCTCTTCGACTACTGGCGCGACCCCGACCGCTTCATGCTGGAGCACTTCGCCGACGGCGACCTGTTCTCCTGCGACCTGGAGCCCGGCTGGGCACCCATGTCGACCAGCGGCCTCGCCCAGTGGGGACCTCCTGCCACCCGTGACTTCCTGGGCGCGAGCCCCTCCCCGCAACGGGTCCGTGACGTCATCGAAGCCCTGCGAGGCGACAACGAGATGGACCCGGCACGCCTGCTGGGCCTGCTCAGAGCCGCCAAGTCCTGAACCCCGACCCATCCCCTAACAAAGGCACTGACATGAGTACGAACGTCCTGCGCACCGCCGACGGATGGTGGGTCCTCCGCGGCGACCGGGCCGTCCCCGTCGACACCAAGGCCGCCACCACCGCCGAGCTGATCGCCGACCGGGCGGCCGTGCGCGAGGCCGCCCTCTCCGGGGAGGCGGGCACGCCCGTCGCCGACCTGGTCGCCCTCTCGCCGGTCACCACACCCTGCCGGGTGGTCGCGCAGATGGTCAACTACCGCAGCCACGCCCGCGACTCGGGCTTCACCGGCGACATCCCGCCCGCCTTCTTCCGCAAGGCGTCCGGGTCGGTGAGCGGCCCGGGCGAGGCGATCGTCCGGCCGTCGCACGTGAAGTTCCTCGACTACGAGATCGAACTCGGGCTCGTCATGGGCGCACCCCTGCCCGTCGGCACCGTGGTCGAGGAGCGTGACCTGCCGTCGTACGTCGCCGGGCTGGTGATCACGAACGACGTCAGCGCCCGTGAGGTGCAGCTGACCAAGACGCAGTTCTACGAGAGCAAGTCGTACCCGACCTTCACACCGACCGGCCCCTTCCTGGCGCTGCTGGAGCCCGAGGACTTCGCCCACCTCCTCGATCTGCGGCTGAAGCTGTCGGTCAACGGCGAGCTGCGCCAGGACCGCACTCTCGCCGACATGATCGTCCGCCCGGCACGGGCGCTGACCCTGCTGGCCCGCTTCCAGACCCTCGACCCCGGCGACCTGCTGCTCACCGGGACCCCCGGCGGCACGGCCCTCAAGGCCCCGCCCAAGGCGGTCGAGAAGATCGGCGCGCTGCTGCCGCCCGCCGTGAAGTGGAAGGCGTTCTTCAAGAGCCAGGCCCGTAACCCGCACTACCTGCACACGGGTGACGTGATCACGGCGACGATCTCGACCCCGGACGGGCGGATCGACCTCGGCGAGCAGCGCACGCCCGTCACGGACACGAAGTAAGACCCGAGGTGAGCCGCACATGACCGACGACCAGGCCGGACCCCGGGGCACCGCACCCGGGCCCGCACAGACAGACCCCGCACCCGTGGTGATCATCGGCGCCGGGCCGGTGGGCGTGACCGCCGCCCTCCTCCTCGCCCGGCGCGGCATCCGCACCGTCATCCTGGAACGCCACCAGGACGTCTACCCGCTCCCGCGTGCCGTCGCCACCGACGACGAGGTGCGCCGCATCCTCCAGGCCGCGGGCGTGGGCGAGGAGTTCGCCGCGATCGCCCGCCCCGCGAACGGCCTTCGGCTGCTGGACGCCCGGCACCGGGTCATGGCCGAGTTCCGGCGCTCCGAGCACGGCCGTCACGGCTACCCGCAGACCAGCATGTTCGACCAGCCTGAGCTGGAGCGACTGCTGCGCGACGCCCTCGCCCGCCGCCCGGAGTGCGAACTGCTGGGCGGTGTCGAGGTCACCGGTGTCGGCCCGGACCCGGCCGGCCCCGTGCGCGTGACCTACCGCGACGAGGACGGTGACCATCATCTGTGGGCCGAGGCGGTCCTCGGCTGCGACGGCGCGGGCAGCCTCACCCGCGAAGCCATCGGCGCCGCATGGGAGGACCTGCGCTTCGAGGAACGCTGGACCGTCATCGACGTCCGCACGAAGGCCGACGTCCGCTGCTGGGAAGGCGTCGACCAGGTCTGCGACCCGCACCGGCCGGCGACGTTCATGCGCGTCGGTGAGGACCGCTACCGCTGGGAGTTCCGGCTGCAAGAAGGCGAGCAACCGGTCCGCGAACTGATCGCCCCGTGGCTGTCGCCCTCGTACGACGGGGACTTCGAAGTCGTACGGGAGACGCAGTACACCTTCCGGGCGCGGGTGGCCGACCGGTGGCGCAGCGGACGGGTCTTCCTCCTCGGTGACGCCGCCCACCTCACCCCGCCGTTCATCGGGCAGGGGCTGTGCGCTGGCCTGCGTGATGCCTACAACCTCACCTGGAAGCTGGCCCGCGTTCTGGGCCAGGGCGGCGACGAGCGGCTGCTGGACACCTACGAGAGCGAGCGCAAGCCGCACGCACGGCATGCGATCCGGCTCGCGGTCGCCATGGGCTGGGCCATGACCGGAGGCCAGGACGGCGCCGCCGCACTGCGCCGCAGGATCCTGGCCGCGGCCTGCCGCATACCCGGACTCACCGCGGCGGCGGGCCGGGACCTCAGCCCGACCCTGACCGCCGGGCCCCTCGTCCGGCGCCGTCTGCGCAGGAGCCTCGTGGGCACCCACTGCCCGCAACCATGGGTGGCGCTCGACGGCCGGCGCAGCCGCCTCGACGAACTGCTCGGCGACAGCTTCACCGTCCTGACCGCCGCCGAACCCTCGCCCTCGCTGCGCGCCCTCGCGCACGGGCTCGGTGTCCCGGCGATCCCCGTGACCGACCTCCGTGACGACGGCACCCTCGCCGCCTGGCTGCGCGCCGGCCGGGCGGACGCCGTCCTGCTGCGCCCCGACCGCGTCGTCATGGACGTCGTCCCGGCCGGGAGGTACGACTTCACGGACACCGCCGGCTGGGCGTCTCTCCTGCACACCACGCGCAGCACCCACCCTTCCCCACGGACCGTGGAGAACAGCCTGCTGAGGAGCGCCACACGATGACCAGGCCGCACCCGGAACCCTTCACGACGCCCGATCCGCAGGCCGTCGCCGACAGCCGCATCATGGACTTCGCCCGCCACGCCGGGCTCGACGGCACCGACTACGCCGCCCTGCACCGCTGGTCGGTCACCGACCTGGAAGGCTTCTGGGGCGCGGTGTGGGACCACTTCGGCATCGACGCGGACTCCCCGTACGAGCAGGTGCTCGCGGAGGAGCGGATGCCGGGCGCCCGCTGGTTCCCCGGCGCCACCCTCAACTACACCCACCACGCCCTGCGCAACCTCGCCGACGACACCGTGGCGATCATCGCCCTCGACGAGACCGGCTCCGGATACGAGGTGACCGGTGGCCGGCTGCGGGCACAGGTGGCCTCCGTCGCCGCCACCCTGCGCGACCTGGGCGTCGGCAAGGGGGACCGGGTCGTCGGCTACCTGCCCAACACGCCGCACGCGATCGTCGCCTTCCTCGCCGCCGCGAGCCTGGGCGCGGTGTGGTCGGTCTGCGGGCAGGACTACGCCCCCAAGGCCGCCGCCGACCGCTTCGCCCAGCTCGAACCCACCGTCCTGATCTCCGCCGACGGCTACCTCTTCAACGGCACCACCCACGACCGCCGCGACGCCACCCTCGAACTGGCCGGCGCGCTGCCGACCTTGAAAGCCACCCTGCTGGTGAACCACGTGGGCCTGCCGTGGCCGCCACAGGCGTACCCGTCGCCGGCGGTGCCGTGGGAGGACGCCTCCACCCGCACCGAGGAACTCACCTGCATACCGGTGCCGTTCGACCACCCGCTGTGGGTCGTGTTCTCCTCGGGCACCACCGGCCTGCCCAAGGGCATCGTCCACGGCCACGGCGGCGTGCTGCTCGAACACCTCAAGACCCTCGGCCTCCACTCCGACCTCGGCCCCGGCGACCGCCTCCTGTGGTACACCACCACCCACTGGATGATGTGGAACCTGGTCGCCTCCACGCTGCTCACCGGCGCCACCACATGCACCTACGACGGCAGCCCGGCGCCCTTCGCCAAGCTCGACATCCTGTGGGAGCTGGCCGCGCGCCACCGGGTGACCGTCTTCGGCACCAGCCCCCAGTACCTGCTGGGCATGGCCAAGTACGGCATCTGCCCGTCCCGGCACGACCTGTCGTCGATCCGCGTAGTCGGCTGCACCGGCTCCACCCTGCCGGCCTCCGCCTACCCCTGGGTCCGCCACCACGTCGGCGACCACGTCCTGCTCGCGTCCACCAGCGGCGGCACGGACGTCGTCTCCGGCTTCGCCGGCAGCGCCCCCAACACACCGGTCTGGGCAGGAGAGTTGTCGGCGCCCCACCTCGGCGTGGCCCTGGCCGCGTACGACGCCGAGGGCGTCCCGATCGTGGACCAGGTGGGGGAGCTGGTCGTCACCCGCCCGATGCCGTCCATGCCGCTGTACTTCTGGAACGACCCCGACGGCACCCGCTACCGCGACGCCTACTTCTCCTCCCACCCCGGCGTGTGGCGGCACGGCGACTGGATCACCGTCACCGGACACGGCTCCGTGATCGTCCACGGCCGCTCCGACAGCACCCTGAACCGCAACGGCGTACGTCTGGGCAGCGCCGACATCCACGACGTCGTCGAACGCCTCCCCGAGATCACCGAGGCCCTCGTCATCGGCGCGGAAGAACCCGACGGCGGCTACTGGATGCCGCTGTTCGTGGTCCTCGCAGCCGGTGTGACCCTGGACGACCCGCTCCGCGAGAAGATCAAGGAGGCGATCCGGGCCGGCGCCTCACCCCGTCACGTCCCCGACGAGATCCTGGAAGTCCCCGGCATCCCGCACACCCGTACCGGCAAGAAGCTCGAAGTCCCCGTCAAGCGCCTCCTTCAGGGCGCCCCGGTCGACCAGGTCGTCAACCCGGCAGCCGTGGACGCCCCCGACCTCATCGACTACTTCGCCCGCCTGGGTGCCGAACGCCGGGGCCTGTCGGCATGACAACCGCGCAGACGACCCTCACCGCCCTCCTGCCCCTGGTCTTCCTTCCACTGGGAGCGGCGAAGATCGCCCCGGTGCCGTTCATGCGCCGGGCGGCAGCGCACCTCGGCATGTCGCCGGGCCTCTACCGCCTCGCCGGCGCCCTGGAAGTGGCTGGAGCGGTCGGGCTGGTACTCGGACCGGCTTTCGCCTCCATCGGGGTGGGCCGGCCCGTACGGGCTCTGCCCGCCGGCGCCTCGCTGGACGAACTGGTCCCGGCGCCCTGCGCGCCATGGGCGAAGAAGGCCATCGGCGACTTTATGGCCCAGGACCTGTTCACCAAGGAGAGCGATGTCGCCGAGACAGTGTGGCGACACGAACGGAGCAACGCGCGATCGACTCTACGGACACACCCTAGGGGGTGGACGCCCGGGCGGTGAGCCGCGGGAGGAGGTGGTCCGGGGTCAGGGGGAGGGCTCGGAGGCGGACGCCGCATGCGTGGTGGACGGCGTTGGCGATCGCCGCCGCCGTGCCGACGATGCCGATCTCCCCGATGCCCTTGCTGCCCATCGGGTTGAGGTGGGGGTCGTGCTCGTCCACCCAGTGTGCCTCGATGTCCGGGACGTCGGCGCAGACAGGGACGTGGTAGGAGGCCAGGTCGTGTTCGCGGAAGTCGCCGAATTCGAGGTCCATGGTGCTGTGTTCGGTGAGCGCCATCCCGAGCCCCATCGTCATGCCGCCGATGAACTGGGAGCGGGCGGTGCGCGCGTTGAGGACCCGGCCCACGGCATAGACGCCGAGCAGCCGGCTCACCCGGACCTCGCCGGTGACGGTGTCGACGCGGACCTCCGCGAAGTGGGCGCCGAAGGCGTGGCGGGCGTACGGGGACGTCCGCCTCGCCTCCTCATCCGTGTCCGCCTCGACCGTGACGCCCTCGGCGGGCAGCGGACGACCGGGGTCGGCGGCCAGAGTCGCGCGCAGCGCGGCACAGGCCTTGTGCACGGCCCAGCCCCAGGACGCGGTCCCGGAGGAGCCGCCGGCGACGGGGGCGTCGGGCAGTCGACTGCTGCCGAGTTCGACGCCTACGGAGTCGAGCGGGGCGCCGAGGGCGTCGGCGGCGATCCGGGCGAGGACGGTCCGCGCCCCGGTGCCGATGTCGGTGGCGTTGACGCGGACGACGAAGCGGCCGCCCGGGGCGGCGTGGGCGGAGGCGCGGGACGGGCTCAGGAGTACGGGGTAGGTGGCGGCGGCGACACCCGTGCCGACCAGCACGTCCCCGTCCCGCCGGACTCCGGGGCGCGGGTCCCGGTCCGCCCAGCGGAACCGGCGCGCGCCGTCCCGCAGGCAGGCGGCGAGGCCCCGGCTGCTGAACGGTTTGCCGCTGTCGGGCTCGGTGTCGGGTTCGTTGCGCAGCCGGAGCTCCACCGGGTCGACGCCGACCGCCTCGGCGAGTTCGTCCATGGCCGCTTCGAGGGCGTACATCCCGGACGCCTCGCCGGGGGCGCGCATCCATGACGGGGTGGGCACGTCCAGGGCGACCACCCGGTGGGTGGTGCGACTGTGAGGAGAGGTGTACATGGTGCGGGCCGGGACGGCGGCCTGTTCGACGAACTCCTTCACCGTGGACGTCTGGGTGACCACGTCGTGGGCGAGGGCCGCGATCGTTCCGTCGGCGGCGGCGCCGATGCGGACGCGCTGGATGGTGGGCGCGCGGTGCCCCACGGTGGCGGCCAGGTCGCGGCGGGGCAGGGCGAGCCGGACGGGCCGGCCGGTGTGCCGGGCGGCCATCGCCGCGAGGACGGCCGGCGGCCGGGGGGTGCCCTTGGAGCCGAAGCCGCCGCCCACGTAGGCGGAGACGACGGTGACCTTCTGCTGGGGCAGCCGGAACAGGCGCGCGAGGACGTCCCGTACGGTCGTCGCGCCCTGGCTGGAGTCGTACACGGTCAGGCCGTCGTCGTCCCACCAGGCTGTGGCGGCGTGCGGTTCCATCGGGTGGTTGTGCAGGGCGCCCATGGTGTAGGTGGCGTCGATGCGGACCGGCGACGCGGCGAAGGCGGTGTCGAAGTCGCCCCGCTCGCGTACGGCGGGGTGGCCGCCGTTGGCCTTCTCGGGCGTGTAGAGACGCGGGTGGTCGGAGCTCAGCCGGACGTCGTGCTCGCTCGGCGCGTAGTCGATCCGCAGCACGTCAGCGGCGGCGCGGGCGTTCTCGGGCGTGTCGGCGACCACGACGGCGACGAACCAGCCCCGGTGGGGGACCCGGTCCTCCTGGAGCAGCGCGAGCGTCGGGTCGTCGGCGTCGCCGAGGCGCGGGGCGTTCTCGTGGGTGAGGACGGCGTGAACGCCGGGGCGCTGCAGGATCTCGTCGGCGTGGACGGCGGTGACCCGCCCGCGGGCGACGGCGGCGGGCACCGGGCAGGCGTGGAGGCAGCCGGGCGGCGTCCGGTCGACGGCGTAGCGGGCCTCGCCCGTCACCTTCGGGAGGGCGTCACGCCTGACGGGCGCCGAAGGCTGCGCGGTCGCGGGTTCACGGCGGGTCATGGCGTGGTGCCTCCTCCGGTCGGCGTACGGCGGGGTGTGCGCGGTCGGACGGTCGGCGGGCAGACGGATGCCGGGCGGGCGGGACGACGCCGGGCAGGACGCCAGGGGGCGTGGCAGACGGGTGCGGGCGCGTCGCGGTCGTCACGGCGCGGCCGCGGCGGCGCGGGACGCGAGGTCACCCAGGAGGCTCACGGCGAGGTTGCGGGCCAGCGGCACCTTGAAGCCGTTGTCGCGGAGGGGCTCGGCGGCGGCGAGTTCGGCGTCGGCGGCCCGCCGGAAGGTCTCGGTGGTGGCCGGCGCGCCCCGCAACACCTCCTCCGCCGCCCGCGCCCGCCAGGGCTTGTGGGCGAGACCGCCGAAAGCGAGGGCGGCGTGCCCCACCCGGCCGTCCTCGACGGTCAGGACGAGGGCTACGGAGGCGAGCGCGAAGGCGTACGAGGCGCGGTCGCGGGCCTTGCGGTAGGCGCTGCGCGCGCCGGGCGGCGGCGCGGGGAGCGCCACGCCCGTGATGAGTTCGCCGGGCTCGACGACGGTGTCCAGGTCCGGGCGGTCGCCGGGCAGCCGGTGGAACGCGGCGACGGGCACCGTCCGCTCGCCGTCCGCCCCGCGCAGCCGGACCTCTGCGTCGAGGGCGGCGAGGGCGACGGCCATGTCCGAGGGGTGCGTGGCGACACAGTGGGTGGAGTGGCCGAGGACCGCGAGGTCCCGGTGGACGCCCTCCCGGGCGGGGCAGCCGGAACCGGGCAGACGCTTGTTGCACGGCGTGGAGGTGTCCTGGAAGTAGGGGCAGCGGGTGCGCTGGAGGAGGTTGCCTCCGGTGGTGGCCGCGTTGCGGAGCTGGGGCGAGGCGCCGGCCAGCAGGGCCTGGGACAGCACGGGGTAGCGGGTGCGCACGTCGGGGTGGGCGGCGACGTCGCTGTTGCGCGCGGTCGCCCCGATCAGCAGGCCGCCGTCGGGGGTCTCCGCGACGCCGTCGAGGGGCAAGGCGCCGAGGTCGACGAGCAGCGGCGGGCCGGTGACGCCCAGCTTCATCAGGTCCACGAGGTTGGTGCCGCCCGCCAGGAAACGGGCGCCGGGGTGGGCCGCGAGGTGCGCGATGGCCTCCTCGGTGCGTTCGGGGCGCACGTACGCGAAGGGCTTCACCGTGCGACCTCCTCGATCGCGGCCACGATGTTCGGGTAGGCGCCGCAGCGGCAGATGTTCCCGCTCATGCGTTCCCGGATCTCGTCCGGGGTGAGGGCGACGGGCTCACCCGGCAGTCGTTCCGGCGGTGTCACGTGCGAGGGTTCGCCGCGCGCCGCCTCGTCCAGCAGGGCCACGGCCGAGCAGATCTGGCCCGGTGTGCAGTAGCCGCACTGAAGGGCGTCCCGGGCGACGAACGCCTTCTGGACCGGATGGAGGCGCTCGCCGTCCGTGAGGCCCTCGACGGTGGTGACGGAACGGCCCGCGCACGCGACGGCGAACAGCAGACAGCTGTTCACGCGCCGGTCGTCGAGGAGGACGGTGCAGGCACCGCACTGCCCGTGGTCGCAGCCCTTCTTGGTGCCGGTGAGGTCGAGGTGGTCGCGCAGCGCGTCAAGGAGGGTCGTGCGGTGGTCCAGGGTGAGCGAGCGGTCCGTTCCGTTGACGCGCAGCGCCACGGTGGACGCGCGCTCCGGCAGGGTCTGGTCCACCGGTTTTCCTCCTCACCTCGGAGTCTTTGCCGACGCGGGCCCGAACGTCCGCCGCGTGGCGGTACGCGGGCGGGCCCGACCGACCGGGTCGCCGCTCGCCACGCCCGCCGACCTGTCCGCACGCGGGTGCGGACTCGTGTCCGTCCGTCGGCGTGTCCATCCGTACGGGCCTGCGTCGACGCTATGCGACGACCGCCTCCCCCGCCTCCCGCGAGCGAAGCGTCCGGCCCTGGGGTGTGTCCGGAAAGTGGACTCCCGCCGGTGGGCCGGGCTTGGACCGGAAATAGACCGGAACAGCTGGGCAGGAGCGGGATACGGGTGGGATGAACCGGGAGTTCCGACGCAAGTCGGCTGCTGCGACGGTGAGGCTGTCGAGAGGCGCCTGGCGGGTAAAAGTCCAGGTCAGGCGCCTCTTTTCGGGTCCCTGGAAGAAGCCGAGCTTCTTCGGCGAGTAGGAGACCAGCAGGTTCTTCTTCCGGCGCCCGGTACCAATCCCGGCCGGGTCTTTTGGCTTCGGCGACGACACCCCGCTGTTCCGATCGGGCGACGATCACGTGGAGACCCCGCGCAGTACGGCGGGAAGAACGGAAAGGCTGACCCGCATGCGTCACGTCACCCGCCCGACCCTCGGCATCCTCGGCGGGATGGGCCCCCTCGCCACGGCCGACTTCTACCGGCGGCTCGTCGAGCGCACCCCGGCGGGATCCGACCAGGCGCATCTGCCCGTCCTCATGTGGGCGGATCCGGGCGTCCCGGACCGGACGGCGGCGCTGCTCGGAGAAGGGCCTTCGCCCGTTCCCGCCCTCGTCGAGGGTGCCCGCTGGCTCCAGCGCGCCGGAGCCAGCTGCATCGCCGTCCCCTGCAACACCGCGCACGCCTACGTCGAGCAGCTGTCCAGGGCTACCGGCGTCGAGGTCCTCGACATGATCAGGGCCGCCCTTGAGGCAGCGGCCCGCCGCACGCCTGGGCTTCAGCGGGTGGGCGTCCTGGCGACCCGGGGGACGCGCCTGACCGGGCTGTACGAGCGGGCCGGCGCCCGGCTCGGGCTCGACGTGGTCCAGGTGTCCGGCCCCGTACAGGAGGAGTACGTGGACGCCGCCATCCGCGCGGTCAAGGGTGGCGCCGACCCGGCCGGGCCCGAACGCTGGATCGCCGCGGCGACCGACAGCCTCAAGGAGCGGGGCGCGCAGGCGGTCGTCGCCGCCTGTACCGAGATACCGCTGATCAGCTCGGCGGCATCCCGTGTGCTGCCGTTGGTCGACTCGACCGACGCCCTCGCCGAAGCCGCCGTCGCCCGCCTCTGGCGACCCACGAGCGCAGTTCGTATCGGCGGACGAACCGGCTGACGTATCCTCGTCCGCACGCACCACATCGCAGGGCTGCGCGAGTCCTAACCTGCGGAGATGATCAGGCACATGTCGACGCACCCCGCCCGAAGCCTCAGCCGGGTGCTCGAGGACTTCGGCCACACGTTCCTGGACCTGCTGCACGGCGACCCCGACAAAGCCGGCGAGATCGGCGGCGTCGGCATCCACGATCCGTACGACGAACAGCACTACCCGGAGCGTGCCATCGTGCTCGGCGTCGGCGTCAACGGCGCGGAGGCGACCTCCCGGCTGCTGCGAAGTCTCGCCGCCCTCGGAGCCACCGCCCTCGTCGTCCGCGGCCCGGTCGACGACGCCGACGAGCTGGAGCCCGTAGTCGACGAGACCGGCGTCGCTCTGCTCGCCCTGACCCGCGGGGCCTCCTGGGCCCAGCTCGCGGCCATGCTGCGAACCCTGCTCGCCGAAGGCGACGTGGGCAGTGCGGGGGAGGGCGAGGAGCAGACCCTGGGCGGGGTGCCGTCCGGGGACCTCTTCGCCCTCGCCAACGCCATCGCCACCCTCCTCGACGCCCCCGTCACCATCGAGGACCGCCGCTCCCGCATCCTCGCCTTCTCCGGACGCCAGGACGAGGCGGACGCCCCCCGGGTGGAGAGCATCCTCGCCCGCCAGGTCCCCGAGCGCTATCTGCGCCACCACGAGGAACACGGCGTCTTCAAGGAGCTGTACCGCAGCGAGGGCCTGGTGCACGTCCCCGCGCCGACCCTCGGCGACGAGGCGGCGCTGCCGCGCGTGGCGGTCGCGGTCCGGGCCGGGGACGAGTTCCTCGGCTCCGTGTGGGCGGCCCTGCGCAAGCCCCTCACACCGGAGCGGGAGAAGGCGTTCCTGGAGGCGGCCAAGCTCGTCGCCCTCCACATGCTCCGCTTCCGGGCGGGCACCGACGCCGAGAACCGGCTGAGGGCCGACCTCGTCACGACCGCGCTCGAAGGCGGGGCCGGGGCGGTCGAGGCGCTCGGCCGGCTCGGCCTCGTCGACGAACCCACCCTCGTCATGGCCATGGGGCTCGCACCCGAGCAGGGCGAGGACCACGCCCACGTCACGGCCGAGCGCCAGCGCCTGGCCGCCGCCCTGGCCGTGCACCTCACCGCAGTACAGCCGCGTTCCGCCGTGGCGTTGCTCGGCGACGTAGCGTACGCACTCTTCCCCGTCCCCGGCGACAACGCCCACACCCGGGAACGCGCCCTGCAGGTGGCGGCGAACTTCCTCCAGCGCACCGGCGACCGCACCGGCGCCGTCATCGGGATCGGCTCGGTCGCCGATGAACCCGCGGCCCTCCCTCGATCGCGGGCCAACGCCGACCGGGCGCTGCGCGTGCTGTTCACCGGCCGGACGGGGAAGCGCGTCGCCTCGATCGCCGACGTGTACGTCGACGCCCTGCTCCTCGAGATGCGGGACCTGGCCGTTGCCAACCGCGACGAGCTGTCCGGCCCCCTCGCCCGCCTCGTCGCCTACGACGCCAAGCACAACGCCCACCTGGTGGAGACGCTACGGGCCTGGCTGGACGCCTTCGGGGACGTGATCACCGCCTCGGCGAGCGTGTTCGTCCACCCCAATACCTTCCGGTACCGGATCCGCCGGGTGGCCGAGGTCGGAGAGATCGACCTCCAGGATCCGTCGGCCCGGTTCGCCGCGATGCTGCAGCTGCGCCTGCTGGAACCGGGACGGACGCAGAAGGGCGGCGGGACCGGAACCGAAGGCCCGGGCCGCGCCGCCGTTGTCGACTGAACGGGGTCAGAGCCGCACGCCCGGCGGGAGCGTCAGGTCCGCGTGGGTGTCGTGGAAGGCGTCCGCGTCCTGGATGGTGCGCACCCAGTCGTAGAACAGCTCCTTCGTGGACAGCGTCTCGATGCCCCGGCCGGCCAGGCGCCGCAGGCCCCGCTCGTGGGCCTGACCGGGGGAGTACGCGGCATCGTCCACGACCACCACGCGCTTGCCCGCGTGGTGCAGCTGGATCGCCGAGTGCGCCACGCAGATGTCCGTCTCGATGCCGACCAGGATCATCGTCGTGCGTCCGGTGGCCTCGATCGCGGCGGCGATGCCGGGGTTGTCCCACACGGCGAAGGCGTTCTTCGGCAGCGTGACCGCCTCGGCCGGCAGCGCCTCTCGGATCTCCGGCACGGTGTGGCCGCCGGCCGCCGGGTCCTCCTCGGTCACCACGACGGGGACCTCCAGGCGGTCCGCCACGGACGTGATCCAGGCGATGCGCCGCACCATGTCGTGGAACCGCTGCCGGTCCACGTCGAGGCGGTGGGGCGGGTAGAAATCGGTCTGCACATCGATGATCACCAGGGCGCAGTCGTCGCGGTCGATCAGCGGCATCGTCGTCTCGTCTCCTCGTACGTCGGGTGCACGCCACCCTAGGAAGGCCGGACGCCCCCGGAGTCGTCCACCAGAACAAGCTCCGACCTGCACGTTCGTATCCCGGTACGAACCGTGCGGGCACCTTCGTACGTACGCTTCCGGTCAAGCTCACCGAGCCGCAACCAGACACCCCGAGCCACCCGGAGGGCGAGCGTGAAGGCCGACATCGAGCACTGGACGAGCCGCCTCGCGGAGCTCGCCGCCGACTCCGACGTGCCCGGCGCGAGCCTGGCCTTCTGGTACGGCGGCGAGCTGTACGAGTCCGCCACCGGCGTCCTCAACACCGCGACCGGGGCGCCGGTGCGCACCGACTCGCTGTTCCAGATCGGTTCGGTCACGAAGGTGTGGACCACGACCCAGCTGATGCTCCTCGCCGAACAGGGCCGTGTCACGCTGGACACCCCCGTCGCGGAGATCCTGCCGGAGTTCAGGGTGGGCGACCCCCGCGCCACCGAGGCGATCACGCTGCGCCACCTGCTCACCCACACCTCGGGCATCGACGGCGACCTGTTCCTGGACACCGGGCGCGGCCACGACTGCCTGCGCCGGTACGTCGAGGCGTGCGCCGACCTGGAGCAGACCTTCCCCGTCGGGGACTCCCACTCGTACTGCAACTCCGGCTTCGTCATCGCAGGCCGTGTCGTCGAGCAGCTCACCGGAAAGGTGTGGGACCAGGCCCTGCGCGAGCAGATCTGCGACCCGCTCGGCCTCACACACACCTGGACACTGCCGGAGGACGTCCTGCGCTTCGGCGCGGCCGTCGGCCACGACGAGCACGGCGCCGTGGTGCCGCAGTGGGGACTGCCCCGGTCCGTCGGCCCCGCGGGACTGATCTGCGCGCGGGCCGCCGACGTGGTCGCTTTCGGCCGTGCCCACCTCACCCCCGGAGCGCTCCTCGCCGACCCCGCCGTCCTGCGGCAGGCACAGGTCGATCTGCCCAATCCATACGGCGGCGGGCGGCAGTGGGGCATCGGCTGGAGCCTGGACGAGTGGGACGGCCACGAGGTCGTCTCCCACACCGGCGACACCATCGGCCAGCACGCCGCCCTCTGGGTCCTGCCCGAGCTGGGGACGGTCGTCGCCGCGCTGATCAACGGCGGCCGGAGCGTCGAGTTCCAGCACCGTCTCGTCACCGAGCTCCTCGCGGACCTGCACGCGATCGACGTCCCCGCCCCCATCGGACCCCCCGAGCCGTCCGTCCACGTCGACGTCGAACCCGTCACCGGCGTGTACGAGCGGGCCGGCAGCAGGATCCACGTGACCGCGCACGACGGCGGGCTGCGCCTGCGCACCGAACCCACCGGCATCCTCGTCGGCCTCGCCCGGTCCCGCACCCTCGACCTCGTCGCCGTCGACGCGACCACGTTCGTCGGCCGCGACGAAGGCGACTCGATCTGGGACGCGGTGGTGTTCGAGCGGCGCCCCGACGGCACCTCGTACCTCCACTACAGCGGCCGCGCCACCCCCAAGACCAGCTGACCTCCGCAGAATTGGATCCCCATGGCACCACCTTCCACCGCAGATGCGGCGACCTCAGCCCTTCGGGCCATCTTCGACGAGGCCGGAGTCGAGGGCTTCGTACACGCCCGCGACGTCGACGACGCCGACGGAGACCGCGAGGTCGCCTTCTGCGCCGACGCCCCCGTCATCGTCGCCTCCATCCGCAAGATCGCCGTCGCGGTCGCCTACGCCCGTCAGGCCGCCGCCGGAGCGCTCGACCGGGCCGCCCGCCACACCATCACCGCCGCCAACCGGGAGGGCGGCGGCATCGGCACCGACAGCTGCCGGCACGACGTCACCATGAGCACCCGCGACCTGGCTTTCTTCATGCTCTCCATGAGCGACAACGCAGCCACCGACAAGCTCATGGAGATCCTCGGCACGGACCGGGTACGCGCCGTCGCCGCCGAACTCGGCTGCCCGCGCCTTCCGGTCGGGCGCTACCGCGAGCTGTGGAACCCGGTCTGGGAGGAGCTCGGCCTCGACCCGGAGGGCGACATCGCCGCCCAGCTCGACCAGGTGAGCGAGGACCGGATCAGGGGCCTCGCCATGCTCGACCCCGCCCGTTCCGCGTCCAGCACGCCACGGGAGATCACGTCCATGCTGACGGCGATCTGGCGCGATCGGGCCGGACCCGCCGAAGCGTGCGCCGAGGTCCGTGAGCTCATGAGCCATCAGCTGTCCGTGCACCGCCTCGTCGCGGGCTTCGACGACGGCATCCGCGTCGCGGCCAAGAACGGCTCCCTGTGGGGCGTCCTCAACGAAGCCGCCGTCGTCGAGTACCCCGACGGCGGCCGCTACGCCGTCGCGGTCTTCCTGCGCACCGCCGCCCTCGGCGGCCGCAACCCGGCCGCCGACGCCGCGATCGGTCGCGCCGCACGGACCGCCGTCGACCACCTGCGCCGGACACCGGCCACCACCACACTCGAGGAGACGACATGACCACAGCCGCGCGGACGGCCGACGCCGACCAGGTCCACACCATCCTCTCGTCCACCTTCGCGCAGGCGCGCGCCGAAGGGTTCGTCCACGTCCGCGACCTCGACACGGGAGCGGAGTTCGGCCACGGCGCCGACACCCAGGTGGTGCTCGCGTCCGTCTTCAAGATCCCCATCGCCCTGGAGTACGCCCGGCAGGCAGCGGCGGGGGAGCTCGACCCGGCCCGGCGCCACAGGGTCACGGCCGCCTACAGGGCCGGCGGCAAGGGCACCGACGGTTGCGCGTACGACGTCGAGATGAGCGCCCGCGACCTCGCCTTCATGACGATGACGATCAGCGACAACGCCGCCACCGACCTGCTCCTGGACGTCGTCGGACCCGACCGGGTCCGCGCGACACTGGACGACCTGGGCTTCCCCGAGTTCGGGTTCTCCTCCTGCGCCGCCCTGGACGACGACATCCGCCGGGAACTCGGGCTCGATCCCGACCGCCCCCTCGACGACCAGCTCGCGGGCATCCCCGACGAACGGCTCCTCACCCTCCGCGCCTGCGCCCCCGGCACCAGCCCGTCGAGCACTCCACGCGAGGTGACCGCGCTCCTCGCCGCCGTCTGGCGCGACGAAGCCGGACCGGTCGGCGCCTGCGCCGAGGTCCGGGAGATCATGAGCCAACAGGTCTGGCAGCACCGCCTCGTCTCCGGCTTCCCCGAGCCGGACGTGCGGATCGCAGGGAAGACGGGCACCGACTTCGCCGTACGCAACGAGGCCGGCGTCGTCGAGTACCCGGACGGCAAGCGGTACGCCGTGGGCGTCTTCCTCCGTACGTCGACCGCGGCCACGCGGCAACCCCTCGCCGACCGTGCGATCGGTCGCGCCGCCCGGGCCGCCGTCGACCGTCTCCGCGCCGGAATCTGAACGAGCCACGCCGGGTCGAGCCACCCCGTGCACGCCGCCCCTCCGTACGGACACGCCACGCCACGCCCCGGACCGCATCGCCCGCGGTCCGGGGCCGACGCGTCTCCGAGACCGCCGCCCGGCTTGGGATCCCACACCCAACGAACCCCGCGGCTTTCGTCGCCCCGACTGAATCATTTCCGGCCACGAGCCGCGACTGTGGGGCAACTCTCCCGCTCCAAGGAGTCCCCCTATGAAGCCCCCGATGAAAAGAGCCAAGGCGATATCCGCCTGTCTCGCGGTGTCACTGCTGGCGGCCGGCTGCGGCAGCGTCGCACAGGCCGGGTCGTCCGGCGGTGACGCCTTCAGCTACGCGATCAAGAGCGACCCGGGACTGCTCGACCCCGCCCAGGTCCAGAACACGACCACGTACACCGCGCTGTCGCTGGCGTACGACACCCTGGTCCACGCCGGTTCCGACGGCCGGATCGTCTCCGGACTCGCCGAGAAGTGGGACGTCAGGCCCGCCTCCGTCACTTTCACCCTGCGCCGCGGCGTCACCTGCGCCGACGGAAGCCCGGTGACCGCGAGCACCGTCGCCGCGAACGTCGCCCACATCACCGACCCCGCCACCAAGTCGCCCGCGTACGGCGTCGTGGTCCCCGAAGGTCTCACCGCGAAGGCGGACGACACCGCCCGCACCGTGACCCTGTCGACGCCCGAACCCTTCGCCTTCATCCTGCAGAGCACCCGCTACCTCTTCATCGTCTGCGGGGCGGGTCTGAAGGACCGCGCCCTGCTGGCGAGCGGCACGTCCGGATCGGGCCCCTTCCGGCTCACCTCCGCCGAGCCGAACCAGAGCTACACCTTCGCCAAGCGCGACGGCTACGCCTGGGGACCGGACGGGGCGACCACCGCCGATCCCGCCATGCCCGGCTCGGTCGTGCTCAAGGTTGTCGGCAGCGAGCCGACGACCGCCAACCTGCTGCAGTCCCACGAGCTGAACGGCGCGCAGGTCGCCGGCCCCGACCGCGCCCGCGTCACCAACATCCCCGGCGTGACCACCACGGTCCAGGCCAACGGCACCCAGGAGTTCTTCTTCCACCAGGGCAAGGGCCACCCCGGCAGCGACCCTGCCGTCCGCAAGGCCCTGCTCCAGGCCGTCGACATGGACTCCCTCGGGGCGATCGCCACCGGCGGCACCGGCCGCACCCCCACCGGCCTGGTCATGGACCCCAAGCCCTGCCCCGGCGACACCGTCACCGGCCACCTGCCCGTCTACGACCCGATCGAGGCCAAGTCGACGCTGCACGCCGCCGGCTGGGTCCGAGGTCCCGACGGCGTCTGGGCGAAGGAAGGGAAGCGGCTCACGATCCGCATGATCTACGGCACGTCGTCGGGCGAGACGATGGCGGCAGCGGCCGAGTACCTGGCCGGAGAATGGAAGAAGATCGGCGCCGACGTCCGACTGCGGGCCGTGTCCGACGCCGCCTACGGCGAGATCGAAGCGGTCACCCAGGACTGGGACGTGGACTGGGCACCCCTCGGCGTCACCCTGCCCACCCAGCTGTTCGGCACCCTGTCCGGCCCCTTCACCCCCGACGGCGGCAACTTCGCCCACCTCACCAACACGGAGTACGAGAATCTCACCGCCCGGGCGAGCAAGCTGCCCGGCCCCGCCGGCTGCACCCTGTGGGACCGGTCGGAGCACGCCCTGTTCGAGAGCGGCGACATCGTCCCCGTCGTCGACAAGACCGTCACCGTCGCCGCCCACAACGCCACCTTCCGCATCACGTCGGGCCTCTTCGACGCGACATCGATCCGCATGACGGGAGGACGGAAGTGACCACCACGACCGATGCCCTCACCCCGCACGAGACGGCCCCAGCGGCCGAACCGCGCCGCCGCGGCCGACGGTTGACCCCGCTCTTCTTCGCGCGACAGCTGCTGCGCCTGGCCGGTTCCCTCGCCGTGCTCGTCGTCGCCTCGTTCGCGATGATCCACCTGATCCCCGGCGACCCGCTGCGCCAGATGCTCGGCCCCACCGCGCCGAAGGAACTGGTCGACCAGCGCAGGAGCGAACTCGGCCTCGACCAGCCGTTGCCGAGTCAGTTCACGCACTATGTCAAGCAGCTCCTCTCCGGAGACCTCGGCACCTCCTTCTTCTCTTCCCAGCCGGTGACCGACCTCATCGGCCAGGGCCTGCCCAACACCCTGGCCCTCGCGGTGCTCGCCACCCTCGTCGCCCTCGCCGTGGCCGTCCCGCTCGGCCTGTGGGCCGCCGTCCGCACCCACAACGGACGCCGGCGAGGCACCGAGACCGCCTTCACCACGCTCACCGGCGCGGCCGTCGCCATCCCCGAGTACCTCTACGGTCTGGCGCTGCTGCTCGTCCTCGCCCTGGGCCTCGGCCTGTTCCCGCCGGCCGGTCTGACCGGGCCCGCCTCCTTCGTGCTGCCCGTCACGGCCCTCGCCATCGCACCGGCGGCGATGATCGCCCGCCTGGCCCGGGTGGAGACCCTGCGCGAACTGGACACCGACTACATGCGCCTGGCCCACGCCAAACGCCTGCCCGCATGGCGGCTGTACGCGGTGCACCTGCTGCCGAACACCCTCACCGCGACTCTGACCATGGGCGGCCTGCTGCTCAGCGGTCTGATCACCGGCAGCGTCCTGGTGGAGAACGTCTTCGCCTGGCCCGGTCTCGGTCTGCGCACCGTCGAGGCCATCACGCAGAAGGACTACCCCGTGGCGCAGGCCATGATCCTCGTCTACGGCGCGCTCGTCCTCGTCGTCAACTTCCTCGTCGACATCCTGCTCGGGATCCTCGACCCCAGGTCGACACTGCCCACCCCGTCCGCCTCCACCCGCAGGGAGGGCTGATGCGCCGCCTGCTGAGAAACCCCGTCGGCCTGCTGGGCGCCGTACTCGTCGCCCTCATGGTCCTCCTCGCGATCGTCGGACCGCTGATCTGGCAGGACGCCGCCGACCAGATCAACCCCAAGGAGATCAGCCAGGGAGCGTCGTCCGCGCACCTGCTCGGCACCGACGCCCTCGGCCGGGACCTGCTCGCCCGAACCCTCGTCGCCACCCGGCTGACCCTCGGCCTGGCCTTCCTCGCCACCCTGATCGGCACCGTCTCCGGGATCCTCCTCGGCACCCTGCCGCAGATCCTGCCGCGACCGGCCGGCCGCGCGGTCGTCGCCGCGGTCGATCTCCTGGTGGCCTTCCCCGCCCTGCTGCTCGCCATGTTCACCGCCGTCGTCGCCGGGCTCGGCGCGCAGGGCGCGGTGCTCGGCATCGGCGTGGCCCTCGCACCGACCTTCGCCCGCCTCACCCACACCATGACGGCGACCGTCGCGGGGTCGGACTACATCGCCGCGGCCCGCATGCTGCGCGTGCCCCGCCGCCGCATCCTCACCCGGCACATCCTCCCCAACATCGCCGAACCGCTCATTCTCAACACCGCCCAGGCGATGGGCGGCGCCCTCCTCGGCCTGTCCGCGATGTCCTTCCTCGGCATGGGCGTCCAGGCACCCTCGTACGACTGGGGGCGCCTGCTCAACGAAGCCTTCGGGCACGTCTACGTCACCCCGTCCGTGGTCGTCGCGCCGGCGCTGGCCGTCACGCTCGCCGGTCTCGGCTTCATGCTGCTCGGCGACACCTTCGCCAAGGCCGCCGCGCACACGAACGAACCCGTCGGCAAGCCCGTCGCCCCCGTGGTGACCCCCGTCCGGGACGAACCAGTGCCGGACGCCGTCCTGGAGGTACGGGACCTCACCGTCGCCTTCCCCGGCGACATCACCCCCGTGCGCCAGGTGTCGCTGACCGTCCTCGAGGGCGAGATCGTCGGCCTGGTGGGCGAATCGGGCAGCGGCAAGAGCATGACCGCCGCCGCCATCGGGCAGATCGTGCCCTACCCCGGACTCGCCGGCAGCGCCCGCACGCGACTGGACGGGGTGGATGTGGACGGCCTCACGGACGCGGAGCGCCGCAAGCTGCTCGGCTCGTCCCTGGCGATGGTCTTCCAGGACCCCACCTCCTCGCTCAACCCGGCCCTGCGGGTCGGCGGCCAGCTCGCCGAAGTGGCCACTCTGCACGACGGCGTCACGCGCACCGAGGCACGGGCCCGCGCCGTCGAACGTCTCGGCACGGTCCGCATCAAGGAGCCGGCCGAGGTCGCCCGGCAGTACCCGCACGAGCTGTCCGGCGGTATGCGCCAGCGCGCCGTCATCGCGATGGGCCTCATGGGCACGCCCCGTCTGATCATCGCGGACGAGCCCACCACCGCGCTCGACGTCACCGTCCAGCGCGAGGTGCTGCGGGTGCTGCGCGAGGTGGTCGACGAGACGCGCGCGGGCGCCCTGTTCATCTCCCACGACATCGCCGTCGTCAGCGAACTGTGCGACCGGATCGCCGTCATGTACGCGGGCCGCATCGTCGAGGAACTCCCCGCCGACGGCCTCCACTACGCCCGGCACCCCTACACCCGCGCACTGGTCGGCTCGCTGCCGGACATGGACACCGACCGGTCGGGTCCGCTCAGCACCATCCCCGGCCGCCAGCCCGCGCCCGGCGACGTCGGCGACGGCTGCGCCTTCGCCGACCGGTGCGCCTTCGTCACCGCCCGCTGCGCGATCAGGCCCAAGCTCCTCGCCCGTACGGAAGACCACGCCGTGGCCTGCTGGGAGGTCCAGTGAACATCGACCGACTCACCGTCCGATACGGCTCCTTCACCGCCGTCGACGGCGTCAGCCTGGAGGTCCCCGAAGGCTCCGTGGCCGGTCTCGTCGGGGAGTCCGGCTCCGGGAAGTCCACCCTCGCCCGCGCCGTGGCGGGCCTGACCCCTTACCGGGGCACGGTCACCGGCGTCGCGCCCGGCCGGGTCCAGATGGTCTTCCAGGACCCCTACTCCTCGCTGAACCCGCGCATGAGCATCGGCGACGCCATCGCCGAAGGCACCCGCGCCCCGCGCGCCCAACGGGCGGCGAAGGTCGGGCGGCTCCTCGAACTGGTCTCCCTGCCGGCCACGTACGCGGGCAAGTACCCCCGCGAACTCTCCGGCGGCCAGCGCCAACGCGTCGCCGTCGCCCGCGCCCTCGCGGCCGGGCCCGAGCTGCTCATCGCCGACGAGATCACCTCCGCCCTGGACGTCTCCGTTCAGGGAGCCGTCCTCAACCTGCTGCGCGAGCTGCGCGGCGAACTCGGCCTGACCATGCTCTTCATCTCGCACAACCTCGCCGTCGTGCGGTACGTCTGCGACGCCGTCGCCGTCATGCACCACGGCCGGCTCGTGGAGTCCGGCCCCGTCGAAGAGGTGATCGGGGCGCCCCGGCACGAGTACACCCGCACCCTGCTCGACGCGGTCCCGCGCCTCGCCCGCGCCTGAGCCACTCGCTCCTCCTCCTGTCCGGCGGCCCACACCCCCGCAAGGGCCGCCGGACGTCTCCTCGTCGCCCGAAAGGACCGTCGTGTCCCACGACCTCCACCACCGTGCCGTCGTCGCCGACGCGCACAACGACCTCCTCATGGCCGTCGCCGCACGTCCCCCGAAGCGCTGGGGCTCCTTCTTCCGCGAACGCTGGCTGCCGCAGCTGCGCGCGGGCGGCATCGACATCCAGGTGCTGCCGGTCTTCATCGACGACCAGTACCGCCCCGAGGGCGCTCTCCGGCAGACCCTCCGCATGATCGAGTGCGCCCACGTCCTCGCCGAGGCCAACCCCGACCAGGTCGCCCTGTGCCTGAACGGCGACGACATCGACGCCGCCCTCGCCGAGGGCAGGATCGCCCTCGTCCTCGCCCTGGAGAGCGCGCCCGGCATCGACGCCTCCGTGGAGCTCTTCCCCACCCTCTTCCGGCTCGGTGTGCGGATGGCCTCGATCGCCCACTGGGGGCGCACCCCGCTCGCCGACGGCAGCCGTGAGGACGCCACCGGCAGCCGGCTCACGGTGCCCGGCGTCGAGGCGCTGCGGGAGATGGAGCGCCTCGGGATGCTCTTCGACATCTCCCACCTGGGCGCGAGCGGCGTCGCCCACGTCCTGGAGCTGGCCGCCCGGCCGCTGATCGCCACCCACTCCTGCGCCCGCGCCCTGCGCGACCACCACCGCAACCTCACCGACGAACAGATCCGCGGCGTGGCAGCCACGGGCGGCGTGGTGTGCGTGAACTTCGTACCGGACTTCCTCACCGATGACCAGGCGAAGGTGAGCACCGACCGGATCGTCGACCACATCGAGCACATCGTCTCCGTCGCGGGGATCGACCACGTCGGCCTCGGCTCGGACTTCGTACGCGAGGTCATGGCGGACGTCACTCCGCCCTGCTGCGAGAACCTCGACGACGAGGACCCGATGTTCGACTTCCCCGGCCTCGAAGGCCCTGCCGGAATGCCCCTGGTGACCGAGGCACTCGTCCGCCGAGGGCTGTCGGAAGCGGACATCCTGAAGATCCTCGGCGGGAACACGCGGCAGCTCATGACCAAGCACATGGGCTGACGGCCAGTGCTGCAGCGGTGCCCGGCGGGTCGTACGAACCGCCGGGCACCTCCCGTTCCACGGTCATTGGGTCCCCGGTACGAATCGGGCGCCCAGGTTGTCACCGCGCCACCAACCGGGCCGTGTCCGTCCTGCCTAGCGTGGCGGTCATCCCAACCTGGAGGAACCACCGTGCCGGTTGACCAAGAAACTCACCCCCTGCGAGCGGACCACGCGTCCGCCCCCGCGCCCGAGCTCGACGCCATGCTCGCCGACCTCGAAGAACTCGTCACCTGCGAGTCGTACTCCGCCGACCACGCCGCTGTGGCCCGCAGCGCTCAGGTGGTCGCCGATCTGGGCGCCCGACTGCTCGGCGCCCGCCCGGAGACGCTCGTGATCGACGGCGTCACCCACGTCCAGTGGACCTTCGGAACCCCGCGCGTCCTGCTCCTGGGCCACCACGACACCGTCTGGCCGATCGGCTCCCTCACGACCCACCCCTGGTCGGTGGCACGGGGCATCGCCCGCGGTCCCGGCGTCTTCGACATGAAGGCCGGCCTGGTCCAGATGTTCCACGCACTGGCCGCCCTGCCCTCCCTCGACGGGGTGTGCGTCCTCGTCACGGGCGACGAGGAGGTCGGCTCGGACACCTCCCGCCCGCTCGTCGAGGACCTGGCGCGTCAGTGCACGGCCACCTTCGTCCTGGAGCCCTCCGCAGCCGGAGGAGCACTCAAGACCGGCCGCAAAGGCGTCTCCCTCTACGACATCACGGTCCACGGCCGCGCCGCCCACTCCGGGCTCGAACCCGAGAAGGGCATCAACGCCGCGACCGAACTCGCGCACCAGATCCTCGCCCTGAGCCGGATCGCCGACACGGTGACCGCCGAAACCGGTCCGGGGACGACCGTCACCCCCACGCTGGCCTCGGCGGGCACCGCGAACAACACCGTTCCCGCCCGCGCCGACCTCAGCGTGGACGTACGTGTTCCCAGCGCCGCAGCCCAGGACTCTGTCGACCGGCTGATCAGGACCCTGCGGCCCGAACACCCCGACGCGCGCCTGAACATCACCGGCGGCCCCAACCGCCCGCCTCTGGACCCCGACGCCTCACGCGGGCTCTTCGCCCTGGCCGGCGACATCGCCACGCGACTCGGCCTTGACCCCCTGCGGCAGGCAGCCGTCGGCGGCGCTTCCGACGGCAACTACGCCGCCGGAGTCGGCTGCCCCACCCTCGACGGCCTCGGCGCCGTCGGTGACGGCGCCCACGCCGACCACGAACACGTCGTCACCGCCACCATGCCGGCCCGCGCCCGGCTCCTGGCCCACCTCGTCGGAGCGATGCAGTGACCGCACTCGACGTCAGGGAACTCCACACCATGGAGGACCTCGACACCGTCAGCCGCCTCTACGCCGGCATATGGGGCACGGCCGCCGACAGCCCGCCCGTCTCGGCCGAGGTGATGCGAGCCCTGTCCCACGCGGGCAACTACGTGGCCGGCGCCTACGAACAGGGCCGCCTGGTCGGCGCCTCCGTCGGCTTCTACGGCGACCCCGTCGGCACCACCCTGCACTCCCACATCACCGGCGCCTCCCAGGGCCGCGGCATCGGCCTCGCCCTCAAACTGCACCAGCGCCAATGGGCCCTCGCCCGCGGACTGGGGCGCATCACCTGGACGTACGACCCGCTGATCCGCCGCAACGCCCACTTCAACCTCGTCAAGCTCGGCGCCCGCCCCGAGGAGTACCTGCGGTCCTTCTACGGCGCCATGGACGACGCGATCAACGGCGGCGACGAGTCCGACCGCGTCCTGACCGCCTGGGACCTGACCGCGCCGGGGCCGTACACCTTCGACCTGCCCGCCGATGTCGCCCGTGGTGTCCGCGACGACGACGGCCGCCCCGTGATCGGCCCGACCGACGCCCACACCGTCCTCATCGACCTCCCCGACGACATCGAGTCCCTGCGCCGAACGGACCCGGGCGCCGCCCGCGACTGGCGGCTGGCCGTACGGCACACCCTCGGCGGCCTGCTCGCCGAGGGAGCGCGCGTCGCCGGCTTCCACGACCGACGCAGCTACGTCATCCACCGCACCACCCCCTGACCGACGCACCAGGAGCCACCCGCACATGAAGACCACGATCTCCGGCGTCGAACTGCGCCGCATCGCCATGCCGCTCGTCGCCCCCTTCCGCACTTCCTTCGGCATCGAGACCAGCCGCGACGTCCTCCTCGTCCGCGTCGTCACCTCCGACGGAATCGAAGGCTGGGCCGAGTGCGCGGCCATGTCCGAGCCCCGCTACTGCTCCGAGTACGTCGACGGGGCCCACGACGTCCTGCGTCGCTTCCTCGTCCCGGCCCTGCCCAAGGAGGGCGTGGACGCGGCGACCGCCGGCCGCGCATTGGAACCCTTCACCGGCCACCACATGGCGAAGTCGGTCCTGGAGACAGCAGTCCTCGACGCCCAACTCCGGTTGTCCGGCGAGTCCTTCGCGGCCCATCTGGGCGCTGCCCGCGACCGCGTCCCCTGCGGCGTCTCCGTCGGCATCATGAACTCGATACCCGAGCTCCTGGACGCCGTGGACGGCTACGTCGCCGAGGGCTACGTCCGCATCAAGCTGAAGATCGAGCCCGGCTGGGACGTCGAACCCGTCCGCGCCGTCCGCGAACGCTTCGGCGACGACCTCCTCCTCCAGGTCGACGCCAACGCCGCCTACACCCTGGTCGACGCCCAACAGCTCGCGAAGCTCGACGACTTCGGCCTCCTGCTCGTCGAACAGCCCCTCGCCAACGACGACATGGTCCAGCACGCCCAGCTCGCCAAGCTGTTGCGCACCCCGATCTGCCTGGACGAGTCCATCGAGTCCGCCGCCGACGCGGCCGCGGCCATCACCCTCGGCGCCTGCTCGATCATCAACATCAAGCCGGCCCGCGTCGGCGGCTACCTCGAAGCCCGCCGCATCCACGACATCGCCCGCGCCCACGGCGTCCCCGTCTGGTGCGGCGGCATGCTGGAAACCGGCATCGGCCGCGCCGCCAACATCGCCCTCGCCGCCCTCCCCGGCTTCACCCTGCCCGGCGACACCTCGGGCTCCCACCGTTACTTCGCCACGGACATCACGAAGCCGTTCGTCCTGGCGGACGGCCACCTCGACGTCCCGACGGGCCCGGGGCTCGGCATCGAGCCGCTCCCTGACGTCCTGAAGGAGGTCACCACCTCCACCGAGTGGATCGAGCTCTCATAACCCACCGAGAATGGCCGGATCCTCCCGAAGGCTCCCTGGGCGCAACCACGCCCAGGGAGCCTTTGCCGTTCCTCGTCGACGGGGACGGAACAACCGTGCTGGATTCTGCCCCCAGCACGAACGAAAGAGCCTGCTGCTCCGGCACATTGGAACCACCGCACCGCGTGCCGCCAGGAGCCTGTACACCCGTGAGCATCCACGACGTCACGCAGCCCGCCCGCCCTGTCGACTCGGCTGAACCACAGTTCCCGACGGTGGGCGGGCCCTCCACCCCTCTGCGTAGAGGAACAGAGGGCGCCCCCTCCCGCGTGCTCTCCGCGAGCCGTTCTCCGAGGCATCCGCCGATGTCGGCCCCTTCATCGGTCCCCCGCTCCGCCTGGAGGGCAGGGGCGCGCTCGGGGGCGAACGCCCTCTGCCGCGGGCCCTAGTCCAGCGGGTCGGCGGCCAGGACCCAAAGGTCACCGGTGCCGCACGTGATGCGGCGTCCGGTGCTGGCCGGTGGCTGTTCCAGCGTGGTGCGGCGCAGCCGCCAGCGTGTTCCGTCGATCATCGCTACCGGTCCCTGCACGCGGGGGTGGTGGCCGGCGATGTTCCACGCGCGCACCTGGGTGTGGATGTGCGCGGCTTGAGCGGACCAGTCCACTGTGGCGTAGTCCTCCGAGAAGAATCCGGCCCAGGTGGCCTCGCGCTGCGGCTGCGGTTCGCCCGCGTCGCCGCGCACCAGTCGCCGCAGCACCTTCGGCAGCATCTCCGAAGCGGCCTCCAGCACACGGGAGTTGACTCCGGTGAACGACCAGACCTGTTCGTCCAGGGCGATCGTCGTACGGGCCAGTACGGAGCCGGTGTCCAGTTCCGCGTCCATTCGGTGCCAGGTCACGCCGATCTGCCGCTCCCCGTTGCGAACGGCCCAGCCGACAGGGTTCGGGCCCCGGTAGGAGGGCAGGTCGGAGGGGTGGCAGTTGATCGTTCCGAGGCGTGGGGCGGCTACGGCCGAGGCGGGCAGCTTCCTTGGATAGCCGTAGCTGACGGCCACGTCCACACCGTAGGCGCGCAGGAGCCCGGCAACGGATTCCGTTCGGGAGGGTACGGCCAGATCCACCCCCGGTGGCAGGTCGTGCTCGCCCAGTACGTGCCCGGGCCAGTCGGCGGGGCGCCGGTGGCCGATCACGACCGGGACCCGGTGTCCCAGGGTGCGCAGCGCGTCGACCAGTGGAGGAGCCGTCTGTGGCAGCGCCGCCACGATGGCGATGTCCAGTGCGGGAGCGTCCTGATCGTGCCGCGTCGCCGCCTGTGGTGTCTGCGGGGCGGTCATCGAGCGGCCTCGGCAGTCCGCAGGGAACGCGGCCGCAGGTCGGTCCAGGACGTCTCGATCCAGGCCAGGCAGGTGGTCCGGTCGGCGCGGGGGTGCACCTCGCGCCAGCCGTCCGGGACAGTGATGTGGGCAGGCCAGAGGCTGTGCTGATCCTCGTCGTTGGCGAGCACGAGGAACGTGCCGTCGGGGTCGTCGAAGGGGTTCATGAGTCTCCTTGCCGGGGGCGGCTCGATCCGCCATCGGATGGTGCTGTGACTGGTCAAGGGAGGAGCGGAATGGTGTCGATGAGCCCGGCCGGTCCTTGCCGCTGCGGGCCGGGACCGGCTCTCGGTCAGCGGCGTGGGGATGCGGGGACTCCGCCGGGAGCGGGTGGCACGGTGCGCGTGGTGGATGCGGCCGGCGCGATGCCCGGCTTCCCCGCCGGCGCGGGTGGCGTGGTGAGGGTGGCGGCCAGGGCGGCCGGTGTGGCCCGCCGCATCACCTGGTCCAAGGTGACCGCGGGGCCCATGTGTTCCCGCAGGCGCTGGAGCAGGCGGGCCGCGAGCAGCGAATGGCCGCCCAGGTCGAAGAAGTTGTCGTCGATGCCGACCCGCTCCAGGCCCAGGACGTCGGCGTACGCCTCGGTCACCACCCGCTCGGCCGGTGTGCGCGGCTCCCGGATCCGGGCCGGGGTCCGCTGTGGTTCGGGCAGGGCCCGGCGGTCCACCTTGCCGTTGACGGTCAGCGGCATGCCGTCCAGGACGATCACCCGGGCGGGCAGCATGAAGTCCGGCAGCGCCTGGGCCAGCGCGTCGCGCAGGGCCCCACCCTCCAGAGGCGCACCGGTCTCGGACGCGCCCACCGCGTAACCGGTGAGCTCCTTGCCGCCGCGTCCGTCCGGCCAGGCCACCACTGCGGCCTGCACCACGCCGGGGAGCGCGGCCAGGGCGGCCCGCACCTCGTCCGGCTCGATCCGGTGCCCACGGATCTTGACCTGGTCGTCGTTGCGGCCGGTGAATTCCAGCGTGCCGTCCGGCAGCCTGCGGGCCAGGTCGCCCGTGCGGTACATCCGCGAGCCGGGCGGCCCCCAGGGATCGGCGACGAACCGCGCGGCGGTCAGCCCCGGCCGGCCCAGATAGCCGCGGGCCACCTGGTCGCCCGCCAGGTACAGCTCGCCCGCCAGCCCGTCGGGGACCGGCCGCAAACCCGCGTCCAGCAGCATCACCCGGGATCCGGGCACCGGGACGCCGATGCCGGGACGCGCCGGCCAGTCGGCCGGCTGCCCGGCGACCTCGCCGGCGGTCACCACGTGCGTCTCGGCCGGGCCGTAGTGGTTGTGCAGGCGCTTGTCGCCGCGGGTACACAGGGCGCGCAGTTGCGGTCCGATTACCAGCGCCTCACCGGCCTGCACCAGGTGCCGCAGGTCGGGCAGCAACTCCCGGTCCCCGTCGGCGAACTCGCACAGGGCGGCCAGCACGGGCGTCGGGGCGAACAGCTCGGTCACCCGGTGGTCCCGCAGCCAGGCGGTCCACGCGGCGGCGTCGGCCCGGGTGTCGGCGTCCGGGACGGCCAGCGTCCGCCCCGTGCACAGCGCGGTGAGGACTTCCTGGGTCGCGACGTCGAAGGCCATCGAGGTGAACTGGGCCGTCACCGCGCCCGGTTCGGCGGGGAAGCGGCGCTCGTGCCAGTCCACCAGCCGGTCCATGGCGGCGCCGGGCATCACCACCGCCTTCGGCGTGCCCTGCGTCCCGGAGGTGTGCACCACATAGGCCGGGTGACCGGGCAGCCGTGCCGGTCGTACCGTGCGGTCGCCGTACAGCGGCTCGGGGGACACGTGGCGGGGCTCCAGCGGCATCCGCGGCACGGCGGCGTCGACCAGCGCCAGGGCCTCGTCGAACTCCGGCTGCTGGACGAGGAGCGCGGGGCGCCCCTCCGCGGCCAGGGCCGCCACGCGGGGAGCGGGATGGCGCGGGTCCAACCACAGGTAGGCGGCACCGGCCTTGAGTACCGCGAGCATCGCGGTCACCGCGTACCGGCCGCGCCGCAGGCACAGGGCCACCACGTCCTCGGCCCCCACGCCCCGGGCGGCGAGCTCTTCCGCCAGCCGGTCCGAGGCCGCGTCCAGACCCCGGTAGTCCAGTACCCCGTCCCCGTCCACCACGGCCGCCCGCCCGGGGGCCGTGCGCACGTGCGCCGCGAACCGCTCCAGCACCGGCACCACGTCGGGCAGCCGTTCGGCCCCCTGCGGTCGGCCCGCCCCGATCGCGGGTGTGACCGGGTGGGTGGCGGGCACGGACAGATCGGCGGCCAGCGCGTCCAGAGCCTCGACGAACCGTGCGCCGATCTCCCGGGCTCCGTCTTCGCCGAGCTTGTCCGGCTGGTACTGCACCCGGATCCTCATCCGCTCGCCGGGCGAGACCAGCACGCACAGCGGGTAGTGCGTGCCGTTCTCCACCCGGCTGGACGTCACCCGCAGATCCGCTCCCCACCGCGTGGCGAAGGAGTCGGTGTACGTCTCCAGCACCACGACGGTGTCGAAGAGCTCGCGCAGCCCGGCCGCCCGGATGATCTCCGCCAGGCCCAGGTGCTGGAAGGGCATCATCTCGGTCCGCTGCTCCTGGAGGGCCGCCAGCAGGCCGCCCCGGTCGCCGGCCGTCGTGGTGTCCACCCGTACCGGCACGGCGTTGTTCATCAGGCCGACCATGGACTCGACGCCGGGCAGGTGGGGCGGGCGGTCGGCGACGACGGTGCCGAACACCACGTCGGTGCGGCCGGTCAGCTGGGCGAGGACCAGTGCCCAGGCGCCCAGGACCAAGGTGTTCAGGGACAGCGCCCGCTCGCGGGCCTTCGCCCGCAGGGCGGCCGTGCGCTCGGCCGGCAGTTCGAGCAGCACCTGGTGCGGACGGGCCCGGCCCTCGCCGCCGGGCGAGGTCAGCAGCGTCGGTTCGGTCGCGCCACCGAGCAGGGCCTTCCAGTGCTTGCCCGCCAGCTCCACGTCCTGATCGGTGACATGGCGCAGATAGGCAAGCGCTGACGGCCGGGCGGTGAGTCCTGGCACGGCGCCCGAGGCGGCCTGCCCGTACAGGTCGGCCAGGTCGGCCAGGGCCACCTGCATCGACCAGCCGTCCATGAGGATGTGGTGGTAGCTCAGCAGCAGCCGGGACCGTCCCTCGCCCAGGCGCAGCAGCACGGCCCGCAGCAGCGGCGGCACGGCCAGGTCGAACGGCTCGTCCCGGTCCCGTCGGCTCTCCTCGTCGGCGGCACGTTCCCGGTCCGGCTCTGGCAGCCGGGTGAGGTCGGTTTCCCTCAGCGGGACCTCGACCGTCTCCGGCACGGACTGCACGGCCCGCCCCTGGCAGTCCCACCGGAACCCGGCTCGCAGAGCCGGATGCCGGTCGGTGAGCGCGGACAGCGCCGTGCGCAGCGCGGCCGAGTCCACCGGGCCTTCCAGGTCGAGCACGGTCTGGACGTGGTATGGATCCGCGGCTCCGTCGCCCTGGTGGGCGTGATAGAGCAGCCCTTCCTGGAGTGGGGAGCACGGCCAGCGCTCCTCCGTGCGCTGCGCGGGCACGGCCGGTGCACCGGCTCGCTCCCGCTCCCGCGTGCCGGCGTCCGCCACGCGGGCCAGTGTGGCGAGCACCCCGGCCCATTCCGCTGCCAGGCCCGCAGCGTCGTCGTCGTCCACCAGCCGGGTCGACCAGCGCCAGACGGCGGTCAGCAACGGCTCCCCGGTGCGCTCGTCGACGACGGCGTTGACCTCCAGCGGGTGGGACAAAGGCTGCCGGGAGGCCCGATGGATGCCGAGGACGGGCGCCTCGGCGGCGTACGGCCACAAATCACGGCCCGGAACGGCGTACCGCCCCAGATAGTTGAAGAGCACCGGCCGGCCCGGTGCGGCGGCCAGGAGTCCGGCCGTCTGGGGGTGCAGGTGGCGCAGCAGGCCGTACGACGCACGGTCTTGTGGCAACCGTCGCCACTGCTGCTGGATGGCGCGCACCGCCTCGGCGAGGGCCGACTCCTCGGCACCCGGGTCCGCCGCCGGGCGGGCGGCCTGCGCGGGGCACTCGAGACGGACGGGGAACATGCAGGTGAACCAACCGACGGTTGCGGAGACTTCGGTGTCGGTGGCGCCCGCCAATGCGTCCCGGCCGTGCCCCTCGGTGTCCAGCACCAGCGTCCGGGGACCGCCGCGGCGGGTTGCCGCCACCGCCAGCGCGGCCAGCAGGAGCTCCTGCGTCGTGGCGCCGTAGTGGGCCGGGGCCGTGGTGAGCAGGGCCCGGCCGACCTCGGGCGGGAGCACCGAATCCAGGGTGCGGGAGGTGGCGATGGTGTCCCGTCCGGGGTCGAGTTGCCCGCGCGCGGGCCAGGGCGTGGCCGCCGGGACGCTCGCCGCCCGCCAGTGCGGCAGCGTAGCCAGCACCTCGGCGCTGTCCGCCCGGGCGTTGTGCGTCTCCACCCAGCGGCGGTACGGAGTGGCCGTCCCCCAGGCGCCCAGACTGCTCGGGTCCTCGGCGGCCCTGGCCAGGTCCTGGGTGAGGACCTGCCAGGAGACCCCGTCCACGACCAGATGGTGTACGGCCAGCAGCAGCCGTCCCGGGCGTGCGGAGCCGGCGTCCCACCACACGGCGCGGAGAGTACGCCCCGCGGGCAGGTCCAGCGTCCGCATCGCGCGCCCCACCGCCTCCTGGACGGTGCGGGGGGAGGGCGCTTCCAGGACTTCCCGCACGTCCACCACGTCCAGGAGGGCGCTCGCCACCACCTCGCCCGGCGGCAACACCTCGGGTTGCCACACGGCCTCGGTGGAGGGGTCGGGGAGCCGGGTACGCAGGGCGTCGTGCCGGTCGAGCACCGCCTGCAGGGCCGCCACGAGCGCCCCGCGCTCCAGGCCGGGCGGCGTCTCGACCAGCACCGACTGGACGAATTCGGCGACGCCGTCGCCCTGTTCGCGTAGCCACAGGGCGATGGGCGGCAGCCCAAGGCTGCCGGTGGCCGACTGGTGCAGGAGGTCAGCGGCCGGTACCGCGGCCTGCGCGGCGGCGGCCAGGGCGCCAGGGGTGCGCAGCCGGAAGACGTCCTGCGAGCTGATGGCCACGTTCTCCCGGCGCACCCGGCTGACCAGGCGCATCGCGGTGATGCTGTCGCCGCCGAGCGCGAAGAAGTCGTCGTCGGTACCTGCATCGGGCAGGCCGAGCACCTCGGCGAAGGCCGCGCACAGTGCCCGCTCGGCGGCCGTGCTCGCCGTGCCGGAACCCGCTCGGACGGCGGCGGGAGCGGGCAGCGCCGCCCGGTCCACCTTGCCGTTCACGGTCAGCGGGATGTCGTCGATCAGCAGCACGGCGGTGGGCACCAGGTACTCGGGCAGTACGCGCGTGAGCCGGTCGCGGAGATCCTCCCCGGTGACCCCTGTGGCGTCGCGCTCGGCGACCGCGTAACCGATCAGCCGACCGTCCCGCGCGACCACGACCGCCCGGGCGACCCCGGGCAGGGCAGCCAGGGCGGCGCGTGCCTCACCCGGCTCGACCCGGTGGCCGCGGATCTTGACCTGGTCGTCGTCGCGCGCCAGGTACTCGAGGGCGCCGTCGGGGCCGCGCACGGCGAGGTCGCCCGTGCGGTACATGCGGGCACCGGCCGGGCCGTACGGGTCGGCGACGAAGCGTTCGGCGGTCAGGCTGGGCCGGTTCAGGTAGCCCCGGGCGACCTGTTCCCCCGCGACGTACACCTCGCCGGCCTCGCCGGCCGGCACCTCGGCCAGATCGGCGCCGAGTAGCCGTACGGCGGTCCCGGGCAGGCCGGTGCCGATCGGCACCCGTGCCTCCGGTACCGGCTGCCCTGGCGGCAGGGGGTGCAGGGTGGTGAAGGTGGTGCACTCCGTCGGGCCGTAGACGTGACCCAGCGCGACCTGCGGACAGGCGGCCCGGACCTGCGCGAACGCCCGCGGGTCGGCGGCCTCGCCACCGGTGAGGACCGTGTGCAGCCCTCGCAGCGCGCCCGGGTCGTCCGCGGCGATCTGGTTGAACCAGGCGGTGGTGAGGAAGACGCCGGTGACGCCATGAGTGGCGACCAGAGCGGCCAGCCGGTGCGCGTCCACCCGGTCCTCGCCCGGGACGACCACCGTGCCGCCTCGGGTGAGCGGCAGCCACAGGTCATGGCTGAGCGCGTCGAAACCGAGCGCTGAGACCAGCGCCGTCACCCGGTGCCCGGGCCCGTCCCAGTGCGGATCGGCGGCGAAACGCCCCAGGTTGCGGTGGGTGATCTGGACGCCTTTGGGGCGGCCGGTGGAACCGGAGGTGTAGAACACGCAGGCCATGCGGTCGAGTTCGCCGTCCGGTACGGCCGGGCACAGCGCCTCGGCCGAGAAGGACGCCGCACCGGGAGAAGCCGTCACGGCGACGGGCCGCGGACCGCCCGGGCGCGCGGTCTCCTCTGCCGGCACGAGCACCGCCACGCATCCCGCGTCGGCCTCGACGGCCGCCAGCCGCTCGGCCGGCGTACGCGGGTCCAGCACCACGGCGGCGGCGCCGGTTTCGAAGACCGCGAGCAAGGCGACCACCAGCCGGGCCGAGCGCGGTAGCCGCACTGCGACCGTCGCCCCCGGAGCGACCCCGGCCTGACGCAGTTGACCAGCCAACTGCCCTGCGCCAGACACGAGTTCGCCGTACGACCAACTCCTTCCGCCGTCTTCGATGACTGCGGTCCGGTCCGGTTCGCGGAGTGCGACTGTGGCGACGGCGCGGTGCACGGGCAGAGGGACACCGGTGTCGCCGAACGGATGGGCGGGTGCCCGCGTCGCTGCTGAAAAGATCATGGACGCCATCCAAGAGGCATCGAAGTGATGCCCCGTCCGGGCGCCACCCGGATGGCGCAACCGGACCATCCGAACGGGTGCACAAGATCTTCGCGCCCCCATTGGCCCGGCTAACTCCACTTCTCCGACGCGAAGTTCGACGGTATCCACCGGTCAGGGGGGCGTGCGGCCTCTACTGTGCGCTCCCGGCCGCCGACGCGGAGCGTCTGCTGCGTCGAAGGTGACGCGGAGGTCGTCGAGACCAAGCTCTTCATGCAAGGGAGCGCGCTTTGCCCGGGGCGGCCGTCAGTAGCTGTCCTTGGAGCACGACCCGGCGCGCAGGTCATCTCTTGAAGAGTGTTTTGTCCCAGCAGGGCTGCTTGAGAAGTTGACGGTCGGTCGCCGCTCAGGGCTGCCGGCCAGTACCCACGCACCCACTCGGGACGCGAATCCGCGCCCAACTCCACCATCGGGCCTGCCCTGCCTCGGCCGCGAAGGGCTCATCCATCGATCCAGGAGCAGCGGCAACCAGCACCATCGGCCCGAACCGACGTAACCTCGTCCGAAACCCAGCTCGGCCGGGAGCCGCCCCGCCGCCCTGCCATCGCAAAGGCCGCAACCCCAGCCAAGACACAGGCAAACGCCGGAACCCACCACGCCATCCGCGAGACACGCCCGCCCGCCTGCCCTCGCCGGCCGGATCGGGCGCTCTGAGCCGTGCGCATGGCCTGCGCCGCTTTGGTCCGGCACAGGCGGCGCCGGCTTCCAGCCTTGGGATGCTAGAAGAACCCCAGCCTCTTGGGGGAGTAACTCTGAAGGATGTTCTTCGTCTGCTGGTAGTGCTCCAGCATCATCTTGTGGGTCTCCCGGCCGATGCCCGACTGCTTGTAGCCTCCAAAAGCACTGTGCGCCGGATACATGTGGTAGCAGTTCGTCCAGACGCGGCCCGCCTGGATCGCGCGGCCCGCGCGGTAGGCGGTGGTGGTGTCGCGGGTCCAGACGCCGGCGCCGAGGCCGTAGAGGGTGTCGTTGGCGGTGCGGATGGCGTCGTCGAAGTCGTCGAAGGAGGTGACGGCGACGACAGGGCCGAAGATCTCCTCCTGGAAGATCCGCATGCGGTTGTCGCCCTCGAAGACGGTGGGCTGGACGTAGTAGCCGCCTGCCAACTCGCCTCCGTGCTGGACGATCTGGCCGCCCGTGAGGATCTTCGCCCCCTCCTTCTGGCCGATCTCCAGATACGAGAGGACCTTGCGAAGCTGGTCGGCGGAGGCCTGGGCGCCGATCATGGTGTCGGTGTCCAGAGGGTGGCCGGGGACGATCTTCTCGGTGCGGGCGACGGCCGCTTCCAGGAACTCGGCGTAGTGGCCGCGCTGGATCAGGGCGCGGGACGGGCAGGTGCAGACCTCGCCCTGGTTGAGGGCGAACATGGTGAAGCCTTCGAGCGCCTTGTCGAGGAAGTCGTCGTCGGCCGACGAGACGTCGTCGAAGAAGATGTTGGGCGACTTGCCGCCCAGCTCCAGCGTGACCGGCTTGAGGTTCTCGGCGGCGTACCCCATGATCAGCCGGCCCGTCGTCGTCTCACCGGTGAAGGCGATCTTCGCGACCCGCGGGGAGGACGCCAGGGGCTTGCCGGCCTCCTCGCCGAAGCCGTTGACGATGTTGATCGCGCCGGGCGGCAGCAGGTCGGCGACCAGACTCATCCAGTAGTGGATGGAGACCGGGGTCTGCTCGGCGGGCTTCAGGACGATCGCGTTGCCCGCGGCGAGGGCGGGCGCCAGCTTCCAGACCGCCATCAGGATCGGGAAGTTCCACGGGATGATCTGGGCGACCACGCCCAGCGGCTCGTGGAAGTGGTACGCGACGGTGTCGTCGTCGATCTGGCTGAGCGCGCCCTCCTGGGCGCGCAGCGCGCCCGCGAAGTAGCGGAAGTGGTCGATCGCGAGCGGGATGTCCGCGGCCAGCGTCTCGCGGACCGGCTTGCCGTTCTCCCAGCTCTCCGCGACCGCGAGCGCCTCCAGGTTCTGCTCCATCCGGTCCGCGATCCGCAGCAGCACCTGCGCCCGCTCGGCCGGCGCCGTACGGCCCCACGCCGGGGCGGCCGCGTGCGCCGCGTCGAGAGCGCGCTCCACGTCCTCGGCGGTGCCGCGGGCCACCTCCGTGAACGGGCGGCCGTCGACCGGGCTCGGATTCTCGAAGTACTGCCCGCGCGCCGGGGCGACGTACTCACCGCCGATCCAGTGGTCGTAGCGCCCCGCGTACGACATGAGCGAACCCTCGGTACCGGGTGCGGCGAAACGGGTCATGGACATGGCCTCCCTCTGTGCGACCCGCGGTGCGGGCTGCAGTGCGACCTGCGGTGCGGCCGCGTGTGACGCGAACGCTCGCGGTGCGGCTGCGTTCGTTGCGGCTGTGTGGTGCGCGCCGCCTGCGACGCGAACGCGTGCGACGCGACCCCGCCGGCCGTCCCTGGCCGGGCCGGCGGTCAGTGCCGAGTGTGCGCCGCCGGACGTTGCAACCCCGTTGCGCCCGAGGCCAGTTCGGTGTCCAGTGCGGCCAGCCGCGCCCGTACGGCAGGGGCCTGCGCCGCCGGTACCGCCGAGGCGAGCGCCCGCCACACCGTCACGTCGTCCTCGCCCCACGCGCTGTACGCCCAGTCCGCCAGGAGCCCCGGATCGCCCCGGTCCACCAGCGCCGCCCGCAGCCGCCCGGCCAGCCGCTCCCTCAGCCGTACGACCCCGGGCGCGCACGACGACGGCAGCAGCGGCCCCGCGTAGCCGGCGAGCGCCGTCGACACGGCCCCCGACGCCAGCCGCCGGTCCACCACCGCGAAGTCCGCGTCCACCGCCTCCGTCAGCCGGTACGGACGGGACGCGAGCACCTCCGCGCCGAGCAGGCCCCGCAGCCGGGACAGTTCCGCCCGCAGCGTCACCGGCGTGACCGACTCGTCCTCGTACAGCAGCGTGAGCAGCTCGTCCCCGGACACGCCCTCCGGGCGCTGCGCCAGGATCACCACGATCTCGCTGTGCCGGCGGCTCAGCCGCAGCCGACGCCCCGCCACGTGCAGCAGCGCCTCGTCCCGGCCGAGGGACGTGAGCCGAGGCCGGCCGGCGGCCGGGGCGGGGGAGACGAGCGCGAGCTGCGACTCGGCGGCCCGCGCCACCGCCTGCACGAACGCCAGGCTGTGCGGATGCGCCAGCCCGTCCCCGCCGGTGATGTCCACCGCCCCGAGCAGCCGCCCGGAGTGCGGATCGTGCACCGGCGCCGCCGCACAGGTCCACGCCTGCACCGGCCGCCGGAAGTGCTCCGCCGCACACACCTGAACCGGCCGGTCCACCGCCATGGCCGTTCCCGGCGCGTTCGTCCCCGCCGCCGACTCCGACCAGCGCGCCCCGGCGACGAAGTTCATCCCGCGCGCGAGGCGCAGCGTTCCCGGATGCCCCTCCACCCACAGCATCCGGCCCGCCGCGTCGCACACCGCGAGCAGATGCTCGCCGTCCCGCGCGTACGCCCCCATCAGCTCCCGGATCACCGGCATCGCCGCCGCCAGCGGATGCTCCTCCCGGTGCCCGGCCAGCTCCTCCTCGTCGAGTTCGACCCGCGCCGCGCCGTCCGGGCTCACCCGCGCCCGTAGCGAACGCCGCCAGGACTCCGCCACCAGCGGCCGGACGGGCGGGCTGCCCGGCGGGGCCGCGAGCGGACCGCCGGCCGTGAACGCCTCGTGCGCCCGCCGGACCGCCGCACCGTCCGTGTCCCCCCACGTGTCACGCCACGTGTCGCTCACGCTCAACTCGGCCTCCCCGTCGAGGTCGTCGGCATCCTGACGTCGTCCTTGACGTCGTCCTGGGCGTCGTCCCGGATGTCGTCCCGGACCGTCGTGGACGTCGTCGTGGACGCCATCGTCATGCGCGCAGGGCGGGCCGACAAGCGTCCGGACCGGCCCGCATACGCGCCCTGACCGGTACCCATCACCCGGGCGTCCCGTAGAGTGGGACCGGGCCGTGACTGGCGCTTGAGGTGGATCACCACCGGGGAGCGGCCCGGCGGACGCGCGTACTCGCAGTACCGGTGCACGCGGCCGTGTCGCAGCCGTGCGCCTGGGCGAACCACCTTCCTCGACGACGCCCAGGAGTGGCCCATGTCCACCAGCACCGCACGCCTCATGGACGGCACCGCGCTCGCCCGCCGCACGGTCGAGGAGACCGCGGCCCGCGCCGCCGAGATCACCCGCCGCACCGGCACCACCCCCTGCCTCGCCACCGTCCTCGTCGGCGCCGACCCGGCCTCCGTCACGTACGTCAAGATGAAGCAGAACCGCTGCGCGAAGGCCGGAATCCGCTCCAAGCACGTAGAGCTGCCCGCCGAGACCACCACCGAGGAGCTCGTCGCGGTGATCACCGCGCTCTCCGAGGACCCCGAGGTCCACGGCATCCTGCTGCAGCACCCGGTCGGCCCGCACATCGACGAGCGCGCCGCCTTCGAGGCCATCGCCCCGGAGAAGGACGTCGACGGCGTCACCATGGCCTCCTTCGCCGCCATGGGCTTCGGCCTGCCCGGCTTCGTCTCCTGCACCCCCGGCGGCATCATGCGGCTGCTCGACGAGTACGAGGTCGAGCTCAGCGGCAAGCGGGCCGTCGTCGTCGGCCGCAGCGCCATCCTCGGCAAGCCCGCCGGCCTGCTGCTCCTCGGCCGTGACGCCACCGTCACCTACTGCCACTCCCGCACCACCGACCTCTCCGCCGCCGTCCGCGAGGCCGACATCCTGGTCGCCGCCGTCGGCAAGCCGCAGTTCATCAAGGGCGAGGACATCAAGCCCGGCGCCGTCGTGATCGACGCCGGCTACAACGCCGGCAACGTCGGCGACGTCGACTTCGACAGCGCCGCCGAGCGCGCCTCCCTCATCACCCCGGTTCCCGGCGGCGTCGGCCCGATGACCATCGCCGTGCTGCTCGCCCAGACCGTCGACGCGGCCGAGCGCCAGCTCGGGCTGTAGGTCTTCCATGGCGTGGGCCCCGGATCTCGTGCGAGCAGCGGGATTGTCACGGTTCTGTACGAGCGGGGCCCAACGCGCCGGTATCGCTCGCCACATGGGCGCGCGCGGGCGAGGCTGATTCCCATGCTCCGCCCGCCGACGGAAACCCCGTCCCGCGACGCCCGGCCACCCAGACGGCCGGGCGTCGTCGTCCTGCCGGTCGCCGCGCTCGCCACCATAGTGGCGCTCTCGGTGGCCTTCACCGCACACGGTGGTACGGCCGAAAGAGATCTGCACGGCGCGCCGCCCCCGGCACACGACACGAGCGGGACAGCCGACCCGGTCAACCCGGTCGACCCGTCCGCCGCGCCACCCGGTCAGCACCCCTCGGCGCAGGCCGAGAGCCCCAGCCCGATGCCCGTCCGCACCGCGGACCGCACGGCGGAGGGCCGCACTGAGGCCACGGCGACGGCCACCGCCGTGCCGCGCCCGTCCGCGACCGCCACGCCCCCGCACCAGCGGCGCGCCACGGCGGCCCCGCCCGCACGCACGCCGTACGACGCCCTGCGCGTCGGCGACTGCTTCGACATCGACCGCGACGCGCCGGGCACCGTCATCCGCCGCGCCTGCGACACGCCCCACGACGCCCAGGTCGTCGCCCGCCCCGTCCTCACCGGCAGCTACGCCGACGACCGCGCGGTACGGGACGCGGCCGCCGCCCTCTGCCGCGCCCCTCTCCGCGTCAAGGCCGCAGAGCAGCCCCTCGGCACCCGCTGGACCACCTTCGTCCAGTACCCGTACCGCACCAGCTACCTCCTGGGCGAGGACAGGATCGCCTGCAGCCTGGCAGCACCGTCGGACACGGGCAGGAAGCTGACGGCGCCGCTGCAGTGAGGCGCGGCGCCCGACCCGTGTGGCGCCGCCGCCGGTTCGAGGTGCCCGCGCCGCTACCCCTCCGCCACTCCCGACAGCGCCGCCGCCGGGTCGTGTTCCGGGGCGCCCGCGGGGGTCCACGTTCCGTCCTCCTCGCGGTACGGCCACCAGCGGCCGTCCTCGCCCAGGCGCAGCTGGAGGTTCGTGCCGGTGAGGGTCCAGCGGGCCGGGCCGGACGGGTGGAGGGCGGGACGGTCGGCGGGTTCCCAGGCTTCCAGAAGACGGGCCTCGGCCCGGCGCAGGGCGTCGGGGCCCGGCGTCCACTCCTCCTCCAGGACCGCGAGGCCGGCCGGGCCGCCGAGGCGCCAGGCGCGGACCGCGAGGTCGAGGCCGGTCCGGGTGCGGCCCGAGCCGGTGGCGAGGCGGGCCGCGATCCACGGCACGGGGGAGCCGGCGGCCAGCCGTACCGCGTCCTGGGCCACCGTCAGGGGCGGGTCGGCGAGCGTCGTCGCGGCGCTCGACTCCGCCTGCGCCTGCGCCGGGCCGGGCGGCGACGGTACCCCTGTGGCGGCTTCGGACAGCAGCCGGTGGGCCCGGGCAGCCGCGTCCGCCGCGAGGAACTCCAGGGCCGCCGGATCGAGGCCCGGCTCCGGGCCGGTCTCCGTGTCGAGGGACGGCGGCTCACCCGGCGCGGCGGACGGGACCGGCGGCGCGGGCAGCGGGGGCAGGATGCCTCCCGCCGCGAACGCCTCCGCCGCCGAGACGCCCGAGACACCCGACGCGCCCACTGCGCCCGACATGCCCGAGCCTCCCGCCGGGCCCGAGCCACCCGCTGCGCCGAAGCCGCCCACCGCGCCGGAGCGCCCGTCCCGCGGCCCGTCGGACCCCGCCGTGGCCCACGCCGCGCTGCGCTCCTGCAGCGCCTCGACCAGCGCGCGCTCGCCCCGTCCCCGCATCAGCAGCAGCACGAACGGGTCCTCGTCGAGCAGCCGCGCCACCTGGTAGCAGAGGGCCGCCGTGTGCGGGCAGTGGTCCCAGGCCTCGCAGCCGCACCGGGGCTCCAGGTCGCCGATGCCCGGCAGCAGTTCGAGCCCGGCCGCCGCCGCGTCCTCAACCAGATGCGGCGGCATCTCGCGGTCCAGCAGGGCCGCGATGTGTCCCGCACTGGCCACCGCCAGGTCGACGAGCCGGTCCCACTCCGCCTCGGACAGCTCCTGGAGCAGCACGTCACTGCGGTACGCCGTGCCGTCCGGGTCCCGCACCAGCGCCGTGATCCGGCCCGGCCGCACCGAGACCGCGCCCACCGCTCCCGCCCGGGCGTGTCGCCGCCCCGTCTTCAACTGCCGGCCGTCCAGCGCCGTGTCCTCAAGGGCCTGCAGCCACGCCCGGCCCCACCAGGTGCGGGCGAACGACCCGCCCTGGACGGGCGGCAGCGCCGCGAAGGTCCGCGTCGCGTCACCGTGGTCCCGGTGGTCCGACCGGTCGCGCTCCTCCGCGTCGTGGCCGTGGTCCCCGTGGGTCCCGTACTCGCTCATCGTCCGTCCTCCCCGCGCAGCCGCACCAGTTCCGAGAGCTCCGCGTCCGTCAGCTCCGTCAGGGCCGCCTCGCCCGAGGCGAGCACCGAGTCGGCCAGTGCCCGCTTGCGCTCCAGCATCTGCGCGATGCGGTCCTCGATCGTGCCCTCGGCGATCAGCCGGTGCACCTGCACCGGCTGGGTCTGCCCGATCCGGTACGCGCGGTCGGTGGCCTGCGCCTCCACGGCCGGGTTCCACCAGCGGTCGTAGTGCACGACATGACCGGCCCGGGTGAGGTTGAGGCCGGTGCCCGCCGCCTTCAGGGAGAGCAGGAAGACCGGCACCTCGCCGTTCTGGAAGCGGGCGACCATCGCCTCCCGCTCGGCGACCGGCGTGCCGCCGTGCAGGAACTGCGTCGGCACGCCCCGCGCCGCCAGATGCGCCTCCAACAGCCGCGCCATCCGCACGTACTGCGTGAAGACCAGCACGCTCGCGTCCTCCGCGAGGATCGTGTCGAGGAGTTCGTCGAGCAGCTCCAGCTTCCCCGAGCGCCCCGCGATGCGCCCCGCGATGCGCTCCGAGACGCGCCGCCCCCCGGCGCCGAGCGCCGGGTCCTCCCACGGGTCCTCCTTCAGATACTGCGCCGGGTGGTTGCAGATCTGCTTGAGCCCGGTGAGCAGCTTGACCACCAGGCCGCGCCGCTCCATCCCGTCCGCCTCGGCGATGGCCGCGAGGGTCTCCCGCACCACCGCCTCGTACAGCCCGGCCTGCTCCTTCGTGAGCGCCACGGTCCGGTCGGTCTCGGTCTTCGGCGGCAGCTCGGGCGCGATGCCCGGGTCCGACTTGCGGCGGCGCAGCAGGAACGGCCGTACGAGCGCGGCGAGTCGCGCCGCCGCGGCCGGGTCGGTGCCGCCCTCGACGGCGGAGGCGTACCGCGTACGGAACGTGCCGAGCCCGCCGAGCAGCCCCGGGGTCGTCCAGTCGAGGATCGCCCACAGCTCGGAGAGGTTGTTCTCGACCGGCGTGCCCGACAGCGCCACGCGCGCCTTCGCGCCGATGGTGCGCAGCGCGCGGGCCGTCGCGGAGTACGGGTTCTTGACGTGCTGCGCCTCGTCGGCGACGACCAGACCCCACGGCCGGTCGGCGAGGCGGGCCGCGTCGAGCCGCATCGTGCCGTAGGTGGTGAGGACGAACCCGCCGTCGGCGAGCCCCTCCAGGGACCGCGCTCCGCCGTGGAAGCGGCGCACCGGCGTGCCGGGCGCGAACTTCTCGATCTCGCGCTGCCAGTTGCCCATGAGCGAGGTCGGGCAGACCACGAGCGTGGGACCGGCCGCCGCCGGATCGGTCTGCCGGTGCAGGTGGAGCGCGATCAGGGTGATGGTCTTGCCGAGGCCCATGTCGTCGGCGAGGCAGCCGCCGAGGCCGAGCGAGGTCATGCGGTGCAGCCAGGCGAGGCCGCGCAGCTGGTAGTCGCGCAGCGTCGCGGCGAGCGCGGCGGGCTGGGCGACGTCCTGCTCGCCGCCGTCCGGATCGGTGAGCCGTGCCCGCAGCCGCTCCACCCAGCCGGTGGCCTGGACCTCGACCTGGCGGCCGTCGACCTCGGTGGTGCCGGTGAGCACGGCGCCGAGCGCGCCGACGGGGGTCAGTTTGCGGTCCTGCCGCGCCCGGGCGCGCCGCACCTCGTCCGGGTCGACGAGCACCCACTGGTCGCGCAGCCGGACCAGCGGCCGGCCGGCCTCGGCGAGCCGGTCGAGTTCCTCGCGGGTCAGCTCCTCGTCGCCGATCGCGAATCGCCAGTGGAAGGAGAGCAGGGCGTCGGCGGAGAGGAACGACGGCAACGCGTCACCCCGGCCCCTGCCATCGCCACCGGCAACGGCGCCGGAATCGCCGGGCGCGCAGTGCTCGTCCGGCGGGCCGATCACGGCCCGCGTGGAGAGCCGATGCGCCAGGTCGCGCGGCCAGTGCACCCGTACGCCCGTGGCGGCGAGCGCGCGAGCGGCCGGCCCGAGCAGCTCGGCCACCTCCTCGTCGGCCAGCTCCATCGCGTCGGGCACCGCCGCCGAAAGGAGCGGCGAGAGCGGCGTCCAGGCGCGTGCCGCCCGCCGCAGCGCGAGCAGCGCGTCCATCCGCGCCCGCGACCCGAAGGCCGCGCCCGCCGGAGCCGTACCGGCCCACACCTCCGCCGCGTCGGCGACGAGCGAGGGATCGGCGACGGCATGCATCTGCAGGACCGCACGGAACGAAGGGGTGTCGGCGGGGGACTCCTCGACGTCCGTCGCCGCGCCCACCAACTCCACGCGCAGCGACAGACGTACGCCCGCGTCATGGCCGGCCGCCACGTCCGCAGCCCACGCGCGCTGGTGCGGCAGTGCCTCGGGCGCATGGTGCTCGTCGGCCGCGAACGCGGGGCCGCCGGCGGCGAGAGCGGCGGCCGGAGTGCGGGGCAGGACGTCGGCGACGGCGTCGGCGAACGCCCGGAGCAGCTCCTCGGGTTCGGGCAGCAGCGGTCCGCCGTCCTCGTCCGGTTCCGGAAGCGGTACGGCGTGGGCCGACGGTGGCATCGACGCGGCCAGGTCGCGCAGGGCCGCCAGGTCCTCGGGGCCGAGCGGGCCGACGCGCCAGGCGTCGTGGTCGTGCGGGGTGAGGCCGGGGAGGATCAGCCCGCGGGAGACCAGGTCCAGGGAGAAGAGCACGGCCGCGCCCCAGAAGGCAGCCGACGGGGAGGCGTTCTCGTCGAAGCGCGCCCGGGCGAGGACGGGCAGGGCCTCCCGTACGGAGAGCAGGTGGGCGCGGACGGTCCGCGGCCGCACGTCGGCGTCGACGACGGTCAGCTCGGTGCCTGACTCGAACGAGCCGGGGGACCAGAAGGCGATCCGCCCCGCGCGATACGGATCGGAGGGCAGGAAGAGGGCGCTGCTGCGGGCGAGTTCAGAAGTCGGGGGTGACGACGAGGACGAGGACGACGATGTGAGCGAGTAAGAGGGCGACGGTGAGAGCGAGGACGAGGGCGACTGCGACGGAGACTGCGACAACGCATTCCTCAAATTTGACTACTGGGGTCGAGCGGCCGAGGGTAGTTCAACTCCCCTTCCACAGGCGAACCTTGACGCTGTGATCCCCGTCACTCCGTGTCGTCGGGGTGGGGACAGCCCCACCCCCGCCCCCTGGCCGCCCCCCGACCTGGTCCGGGTGGTGACGCCATGGCCCGGGACGATCACCGATCCGTACGTTTTCGGTAGCCGGCGCGGCCCGCGCCCCGGCCCCTTCCCCGGACCCCGGAGACCGACATGCCCCAGGCCACCGCGACCCTCACCGCGCCGCCAGCACCCGCAGCAGCACCCCACCCCAAGGGCGCCGGCAGCGAGTTCGCCCCGCTCCTCCGGACCGTCAAGGCGCAAGGACTCCTCGACCACCGCCCCGGCTGGTACGCCCGGGGCATCGTCGCCAACCTCCTCGGCATCGCAGCGGTCGTCACCGGCCTCGCCCTCGTCGGCCCGTCCTGGTGGGCCCTGCCCCTCGCCCTCCCGCTCGCCCTCTTCTCCGCCCGGGTCGCCTTCGTCGGCCACGACGCCGGCCACGCGCAGATCACCCGCAACCGCGGAATCAGCCGGCTGATCCAGCTCGTCCATGCCAACCTGCTGCTCGGCATGAGCCGCGAGTGGTGGAACGACAAGCACAACCGCCATCACGCCAACCCCAACCACCTCGACAAGGACCCGGACGTCGCCGCCGACGTCCTCGTCTTCGCCGCCCACCAGACCGCCGACCGCACCGGCCTGCGCCGCTGGCTCACCCGCCACCAGGCATGGCTCTTCTTCCCGCTCACCACCCTGGAGGGCATCGCCCTCAAGGTGTACGGCGTTCAGGCCCTGCTCTCCCGCACAGGCCCCTACCGCACCCCGCGCGAACGCCTCGTCGAGGGCGCCCTGCTCCTCGCCCACCTCGCCGGCTACGCGACCCTGCTGCTCACCCTGCTGACCCCGCTCCAGGCCCTCGTCTTCGCGTTGCTCCACCAGATGCTGCTCGGCGTGCACCTCGGCATGGCCTTCGCCCCCAACCACAAGGGCATGGAGAGGCCCGACGCCCACCCGGACGGCGACTCCTGGGGCCATCTGCGCCGCCAGGTCCTCACCTCCCGCAACATCCGCGGCGGCGTCGTCACCGACTGGTTCCTCGGCGGCCTCAACTACCAGATCGAGCACCACCTCTTCCCCAGCATGCCCAGGCCCCATCTGCGCCGCGCCCAGTCCGCCGTCCGCGCGCACTGCGAGGCGCTCGGCCTCCCGTACACCGAGACCGGCTTCGTCGAGTCCTACCGCGAGGCCCTCGGCCACCTGCACGAGGTGGGCGCCCCGCTGCGGGTCCAGGGCATCGCATAGGGTCGAGAACGCGCCGCTCCGGCGCGGCAGGGGAAGGGGAGCTCCACATCATGAGCGCAGGCACGACCGACGCCCTCGGCACCGGCACCGGCACCGTCACGACGGTCAGCAGCAACGGCACCTACTCGTTCACCAAGCCCAACCGGACGAGCATCACGCTCCTCGCCGGCCTCGGCGTCGAGGGAGACGTGCACGCCGGAGTGACCGTCAAGCACCGCTCCCGGGTCGCGAAGGACCCGACCGTGCCCAACCTGCGCCAGGTCCACCTCATCCACGCCGAGCTGTTCGACGAGGTGGCGGGCGCCGGTTTCGAGGTCACGCCGGGTGCCCTCGGCGAGAACGTCACCACCAGCGGCATCGACCTGCTCGGCCTGCCCACCGGCACCCGGCTGCACCTCGGCGCCGAGGCCGTCGTCGAGGTCACCGGACTGCGCAACCCGTGCGCCCAGATCGACAACTACCGGCACGGACTGCTGAAGCAGGTCCTCGGCCGCGACGAGAACGGGCAGATCGTCCGCAAGGCCGGGATCATGTCGATCGTGCTGACCGGCGGCGAGGTGCGGCCCGGCGACGCGATCAGGGTCGAGCTGCCGGAGGGGCCGCACCGCCCCCTGGAGATGGTCTGACCCGCTCCCTGTCCAGGGCACGGGAGTTGACCACGTCACCGCCCACCGCCCACCGCCCACCGCCCTCCGACTGGCTGATCAGTCGGTTCGCGGGCGGGGCGGCGTCGGCACGGCGGCGCGATGAGCGCCACGCCACCTCAGCCCGCACCACGGGGCGCGCGCTCAGCTCGGTCGTACCGCCATCGCGTCAAGCGCTTTGAGGAGCGCGGGCAACCGCGGTCCACGGGTCACCGGCAGCACCTCGTTCGGCGCCTCGTCGAGCAGGACGAAGGCCATGTCGTCGGTGCGGGCCACGAGCGACCAGCCGGGACCGTCGGCGCGCAGCATCCGTGCCTCACCGGCCGCGAAACTGGACCGGACCCGGCCGACAGGCGGTGCCTCCTCGACGTACGCGCCGAGCTCTCGGAGGACCCGGCGCAGGGCGCCCTGCGGACCGGAGCCCTCGTCCGCGGCCCCGTCGCCCGCCCCGACCTCGCCACCCTGCCCCGTGCCGTCCCCGCCGTCCGCGGTGCCGCCCATACGGGATCGCCACTCGTCCCACTGCAGGGCCACCATGTCGGCGCCCATGCGCCGCTGGGCCGGGCCCCAGGTGGTGCCGTCCGGCGGGGCGAGCGGCGCGGGGGCGCCCTCCTCGGGCGCGGGGTCGTGGGGTGCGGGCAGGCCGGGTGCGGCGGTGGCGACGGCGAGCGGCCAGCCGGGCAGCGCGCACACCACGGACCGCTCGTCGGGGGAGAGGTCGTACTCCATGCCGCAGTCCCAGGAGGCGATGGCGACGGCGACCAGCGACACGTCGTCCACGACCACGGTCCACCGGGCGCCCGTGCCGTCCTGGCCGAGCACGAGCCCGTAACCGCCGGCCCACGCCTCCAGGCGCAGGGCCGCGCAGGCGGCCGGATAGTCGTCGCCGAGCACGCTCGGGAACTGCGCCGGCGTGAGCAGCGCCGCCGTCAGTACGAACAGCGCGTCGTCGTCAGCGGCGTCGACGCCGGCGTAGCCTGCCGTGCCGCTGGCGGCGCCGCTCGCGACGGATTCCGGTGCGCCCACGTCAGCCTCCCCATCGCGTCCCCGTCTGGTCGTCGGCGCACACTAACCAGTGAGTAACCCGCCCGTCGAGAGCTGTTCCGTGATCTCCGCGGAACTTCCGGAACTTCTCGGCCGGCGGGCTCGTTGAGGGGCGATCCGGGCGGCCGCGTAGCCGGCAGGGCTCGGCCGGCCTCGTTCGTGGCCCGCGGTCACCGGGTACGGCGCACGGCCAGCGCCAGGTAGCGATGGTCCTCGTCCGTGTAGCTCCGCAGCTCCCAGCCCGAAGCGGCGAGCAGCGGGCCGAGGTTGGGCTCGGCGCGCAGGTCGTCGTCGGTGATCTGCCGACCGTGCCGGGCGGCCAGCGCGGCACGGCCGATCGGGTGGAAGAGCGCGAGCCGCCCGCCGGGCCGCACCACCCGGGCCAGCTCGCGCAGATCCCTGGCCGGGTCGGCGAGGTGCGAGATCAGCCCCGCCCCGAACACCGCGTCGAGCGCCCCGTCCCGCAGCGGCAGCCGGGCGACGTCCGCGAGCAGCAGCGCGCCGGCCGCGCGGCGCCCCGCCTTCGCCGCCGCTATGAGCATCTCGGGCGTCAGGTCCGCGCCGATCACCGTGCCCGTCGGGCCGACCGCCGCGCGCAGCGGCGGCAGCGCGCGGCCGGTGCCGCAGCCCGCGTCCAGGACGGCGTCGCCCGGAAGCAGGCCGAGGTCGGCGACGGCCGCGGCATAGGCGGGGCCGTCGCCGGGGAACCGGGAGTCCCAGGTGGCGGCACGGGCGCCGAAGAACTCTCGTACCTGTGTGGGGTCATCGCTCATGCGTCCCATGATCCATCACGCTCAGCCGCCTCCGGTGTCACTCACAGGCGTGATTCCCGGGGTGCGTCGTACCACCTATTCGCCCGGAAGAGTGAACGATCTGTGCGCATGTTCGACCTCGCCCTGATCGTTCGGGAACGTCTCTCTGTCATATTCCATCAGCTTTCGAAATGCGCCCCCGGTGCGCCCCCAGGGGCGCACTAGCGTCCCCGGGTCATGGGACACCTGGACCACGCCACCTACGGCTGGCTGACACCCGTGCTGTCGTACGCGATGGCCTGCATCGGCGCCGCCCTCGGCCTGCGCTGCACCGTACGCGCTCTCGAGGCCACCGGCCGCTCACGCCGCAACTGGCTGCTCACCGCCGCCTCCGCCATCGGCACCGGCATCTGGACCATGCACTTCGTCGCGATGCTCGGCTTCGGCGTCACCGGCACCGACATCCGCTACGACGTACCCCTCACCCTCCTCAGCCTGGCCATCGCCATGCTGGTCGTCGGCATCGGGGTCTTCGCGGTCGGACACGGCCGCGACCCCATCCGCTCGCTCCTCATCGGCGGCCTCACGACGGGCGTCGGCGTGGCGAGCATGCACTACACCGGCATGGCGGCGCTGCGACTGCACGGCCGGGTGACCTATGACCCGGTGCTCGTCGCTCTCTCCGTCGTCATCGCCGTCGTGGCCGCCACGGCGGCCCTCTGGGCGGCGCTCAACATCCACCGGCCGGCAGCCGTGGCGATCGCCTCCCTCGTCATGGGCGCCGCGGTCAGCAGCATGCACTACACCGGCATGTTCGCCGTCGGGATCGAGGTCGACCCCTCCGCCGCGCCGCTCTCCGGGGTCAGCGCCATGCAGTTCATCTTCCCGCTCGCCGTCGGCCTCGGCTCCTACCTCTTCATCACCGCCGCCTTCGTCGCCCTCTCGCCGACCGCGAGCGAACGCGCCGCCTACGCCTCCGCCGAACGCCTCACCGAACCCGACGAACGCGCCGTCGACGTGGCACCCACCGGCTTCCGCCCCGACCCGGACCGCGTCCGCGAGCCCGGCCCCAGGCCCGCCTACGCCTACCCGTCCGGCCCCGTGCACGGCCCGGTCGACCCCCACGACGCACGCGCCTGACACCGCCCGCGGCGCACCCCCCGTACCCCTTCCGCATTCCCCGTCCGCCCGTCGGCCCGTTGGCCCCGTCCCCCCCCCGCCCGCCCACGCCAGCACCAGCGGACCCGCCGCTCCCACCGGGTCCGTGCACGAAGGAACGAGGAGGCCATGCGAACTCCCCGCAGGACCCCGGACGACGGGGTTCCCGCACAGCCGCCCGCCGCGGCACGCGGCCGCCGCGCGCACGCCGGACCACCCGCCGACGAGCCGACGGCGCCGCGCGAACGGACCGGACGACGCGAAAGGACCGCACCACGCGAACGGACCGGCTCACGTGAACGGACCGCATCGCGCGAAGGGATCTCCGAACGGCCCCTCGCACGGACCCCTGAGCCGGCCCTCCGGTCGACCCCCGAGTCGTCCTCCGAGTGGATCCCTGAGCGGCCCCCCGAGCCGGCCACCGGGGCCGATCCCGGGCCCGTCGCCACCGCGCCCGCGGCGGACGCGCCGCCGGAGCCCGCGCCCGCCGGCCCGTCGGCCCGCCGTCCCCGCGGCCTGCGGCCGCGCACCGTCCGCGCGAAGATCGTCTCCCTCCTCATGGTCCCGGTCCTCTCGCTCCTCGCCCTCTGGGGCTTCGCCACCGTCACCACCGCCCAGGACATCGCCCGACTCCGGCTCCTCGAGTCCGTCGACGCCGACCTACGCCAGCCCGTCGTCCAGGCCCTCACCGCCCTCCAGGACGAACGCCGCGCCGCCGTACGCCAGGCGACCGCCCCCACCGCAGGACGCGCCGCCGAGCTCAAGGACCGCGTCCGGGCCACCGACGCCGCCGTCGCCCGGCTCCGCCTCGACGACCGGCACACCGTCGCCGACGGCGGCGGCCTGCCCGCCGACGCCGACGTCTCCACCCGCCTCACCGCCTTCGTCGACCGGGCCGAGGCCCTGCACCGGCTCCGCACCGCGGCCGCCGCCGGCCGCGCCGACGCGGACCGCCTCTACACCACGTACACCGACACCATCTCGGCCGGCTTCGCCGTCGGCGGCGCCCTCGCCTCCATCGAGGACCCCCGCAGCGGCTCCGAGGCCCGCGTGCTGCTCGAACTCGCCCGCTCCGGCGAGATGCTCGCCCGCGAGGACACGCTCCTCGGCGCCGCCCAGCTCACCGGCCGCTTCGAAGCACAGCCGCTGCGCGACTTCGGTGCCGCCGTGGCGGCCCGGCGCACCCTCACCGACTCCGCCACCGCCGACCTGCCCACCGCGCAGCGCACCGCCTGGCGCGCACTCACCAGCACGCCCGGATACCGCGCGCTCACCGCCGCCGAGGACCGGCTGCTCGCCGCCGCCCCCGGCCGGCGCGCCGCCCAGGCCGTCACCTCCGGCGACTGGGACACCGCCCACGCCTCCGTACGCGAGGGAACCAGCTCCGTCGAACAGGCCGCCCGCGCCGCCACGGCCGACCGCCACGACCCCCTCGGCGGCGGTATGCCGATCGCCGGCGCCGCCGCCGTCCTGCTCGGCCTCGCCGCCGTCGCCGCCTCGCTCGCCATCTCCGTACGCATCGGCCGCGGCCTGGTCGTCGAGCTCGTCAGCCTCCGCAACACCGCCCTGGAGATCGCCCGCCGCAAACTCCCCGCCGCCATGCGCCGGCTGCGCGCCGGCGAGGAGCTCGACGTCCACGCCGAGGCACCGCCCGGCCCCACCCCGCAGGACGAGATCGGCCAGGTCGGCGAGGCCCTCACCACCGTCCACCGCGCGGCCCTGTCCGCCGCCGTCGAACGCGCCGAACTCGCCAGCGGCATCTCCGGCGTCTTCGTCAACCTCGCCCGCCGCAGCCAGGTCCTGGTGCACCGCCAGCTCAACCTGCTCGACAGCATGGAGCGCCGCGTCGACGACCCCGGCGAACTCGGCGACCTGTTCCGGCTCGACCACCTCACCACCCGCATGCGCCGCCACGCCGAGAGCCTCATCATCCTCTCCGGCGCCGCACCCGGCCGCGCCTGGCGCGTGCCCGTCCTGCTCACCAACGTCGTCCGCGCCGCCGTCTCCGAGATCGAGGACTACGCGCGCGTGGAGGTGCGCCCACTCCCCGAGACCGCGGTCACGGGCGGCGCCGTCGCCGACCTCACCCACCTCCTCGCCGAACTCATCGAGAACGCCACCCAGTTCTCCCCGCCGCACACCAAGGTGCGGATCAGCGGCGAACCCGTCGGAAACGGCTACGCCCTGGAGATCGAGGACCGCGGGCTCGGCATGGGCAAGGAGACCCTGGCCGAGGCCAACGCCCGGATCGACCGGTCCGAGGCCCTCGACCTCTTCGACAGCGACCGGCTCGGCCTGTTCGTCGTCAGCCGCCTCTCCTCGCGCCACGACATCAAGGTGCACCTGCGTACCTCGCCGTACGGAGGCACCACCGCCGTCGTCCTCCTCCCCACCGATCTGCTGCAGAGCGCTCTCCCGCCCGGCCGTACCGCCGCCACGGAGACGCTGTCGCAGGCCCACGGGCCCGAGGCCGCGGGCGAGCGGGCGGCCGCGGCCGAGCCCGCCGTGCCCCGGCCCCGTATCGCCCCCGACCCGCCTCGTGTCCCCGCGCTCGCGGCCCCCTCGTCTGCTGCGCCCCCGGCTCCTTCGTCCCCTGCCGCCGCGGAGCCGGGCCCGCCGCCGGCCGGTGTCACCGCCCTGCACACCCGGACCGCGCCGCCGCGAGGTGAGAGCCGCGCCGAGGGGCGGGGTGAGGGCCGGGGGAAGGGTCAGGGCGGGGGCCGGGGGCAGAGCGACAGCGGAAACGGTGACGGCGCGGAGCTGCCCCGCCGGGTGCGCCAGGCCAGCCTCGTACCGCAGTTGCGCGAAGCACCCCCGGCGCCCGATCCGGCCGCCGTCTTCGGTGCTGTGGAGGTCTCGGGGGTGCGGACTCCGGAGCAGGTCAGAGACCGCATGTCCGCCTACCGCGACGGCTGGCGGCGTGGCGGCGGAGCGGCTCCCGGCACCCCCGGCGCCCCCGGTGCCCCGCGAAGGACTCTCGGCAACGGCCACACCCCCGATCCCGGCGGCAACGGCCCCGTATCCAGCGACCCCGCCCGTGAAGGAGACGACGAATGATCGACCACGAGAGGATTTCCCACCACCGCTCCGGAGAACTCGACTGGCTCCTGGACGACCTCGTCATGCGCGTCCGCGAGGTCCGCCACGCCGTCGTGCTCTCCAACGACGGACTCGCCGTCGGCGCCTCCAACGGCCTCAGCCGCGAGGACGCCGAGCACCTGGCTGCCATAGCCTCCGGCTTCAACAGCCTCGCCAAGGGCGCCGGACGCCAGTTCCACACCGGCGGGGTGCGCCAGACGATGGTCGAGATGGACGACGGCTTCCTCTTCGTCGCCGCGGCCGGCGACGGCTCGTGTCTTGCCGTACTCGCCGGCGCACACGCCGACATCGGGCTGATCGCCTACGAGATGGCCCGCCTGGTGAAACGGGTCGGCGAGCACCTGCACACGCCGCCGCGGCTGACGGTGACCCCGCCGGCCGCAGGCTGACCGGAGACCCCCATGAACGAGGACAGCGCCGGCAGCGGGAGCACCGGCATCCGCACCGGCACCGGCACGGGCGGCGAGGCCGGCCCGACCGCGCCGGGCAGCCAGTGGTACGACGCCGAGGCGGGGCCGCTCGTCCGGCCGTACGCCATGACCGGCGGCCGCACCAAGCCGGGACCCAGCAACGTACGGTTCGACCTCATCGCGCTCGTCGTCGTCGACGACCAGCCGCCGGACCGGGCCGCCGAATCGCTGCTCGGCCCCGAACACCGAGCCCTGCTCCAACTGTGCCGGGCCGAGACGCAGTCCGTCGCCGAACTCTCCGCCGACGCCGACCTACCCGTAGGGGTCGTCCGGGTCCTCCTGGGCGACCTCCTCGAAGCGGGCTTCGTGAAGGTCAGCAGGCCCGTGCCGCCCGCACAGCTCCCTGACGAACGGATCCTGAGGGAAGTCATCGATGGCCTACGAGCGCTCTGAGCCCACCCAGCCCACCCAGAGCAACCCGAGTGCCCAGAGCACCCAGAGCACCCCGAGTGCCCAGACCACCTTGAGCAATCCGAACACCACCCCGAGTTCGCAGAGTTCGCAGAGCACGCAGAGTGTCCCGGCGAGCGGTTTGGACACCACCGCGCTCGCCCTGAAGATCCTGGTCGCCGGCGGCTTCGGCGTCGGCAAGACCACCCTGGTCGGCGCGGTCAGCGAGATCCGCCCACTGCGGACAGAGGAACAGCTGAGCCGGGCCGGCGAGTCCGTCGACGACACCGGCGGCGTCGACCAGAAGACCACCACGACCGTCGCCATGGACTTCGGCCGCATCACCATCCGCTCGGGACTCTCCCTCTACCTCTTCGGGACACCGGGCCAGGACCGCTTCTGGTTCCTGTGGGACGAGCTGTCCCAGGGCGCGCTCGGCGCCGTCGTCCTGGCCGACACCCGGCGCCTGGAGGACTGCTTCCCGGCCGTCGACTACTTCGAGCACCGCCGCATCCCGTTCGTCGTGGCCGTCAACTGCTTCGCGGGCGCCCGGACCTACGGTGCCCACGACGTCTCGCGCGCCCTCGACCTGGACCGCGGCACCCCGGTCGTGCTCTGCGACGCCAGGGACCGCGACTCGGGGAAGGAGGTGCTCATCCGGCTTGTGGAGTATGCGGGGCGGATGCACACCGCGCGGCTCCTCGACTCCGTGGGCTGACGACGGCGCGCGGGGGGTGAAGGGGTGCTTGCCCTGTCCACGACAGTGCGTAAGGCTGGCCGGACACACGCACACGGGGCCGTACGGGGCCACAGGGGGAGGAAAACACATGGCGCTGGACCGAGGACTCGACTGGCTGCTCGACGACCTGACCCGCCGGGTCGACGCGATACAGCACGCGCTGGTGCTGTCGAACGACGGACTGGTGACGGGCGCGAGCAGCGGACTCGCGCGGGAGGACGCCGAGCACCTGGCCGCCGTCTCCTCCGGCCTGCACAGCCTGGCCCGCGGTTCGGGCCGGCATTTCAAGGCGGGCCGGGCCCGGCAGACGATGGTCGAGTTCGACGAGGCCCTGCTCTTCGTGACGGCCGCCGGAGAAGGCAGCTGCCTGTGCGTGCTCAGTGCCGCCGAGGCGGATGTCGGCCAGGTCGCCTACGAGATGACGCTGCTGGTCAACCGGGTGGGCGAGCACCTGGGCGTGGCGGCGCGGCATCCGGGCGGCGGGACCGGCGACTGAGAGTTATCCACAGGGCGAGCGAACTGTCGTCACTGTGCGTTACGGTCATCACCGAAAGTGTTCGAGCTGAACGCATGACGGGGGAGGACCGATCGCATGACCACGCAGGAGACCACGCGGACCACGCGGACGACACGGATGACGCAGGCGGCGCAGGCGACGGAGACGGACCGGACGGCGCAGGCGGCACAGGAGCCGAAGGCGCCGCAGGCCAAGGCCGACACGGAGTTCCCGGCGACGGTGGCTCCAGGGCGCGCCGCGCGGGAACTGGGACTGAGGCGCGACGAGTTCGAGTTCGCCGTCTACACGGGAGCCGTCCGTACGGTGCCGGGCCCCGCGCCCGGCCCGGCGGACGGCCCGGTCGACCTGGCACGGCGCCGGGTACCGCGCGCCGAGATCGAACGGCTCCGGGCCGCCGAGGACTTCCCGGCCGGACTGCGCGAGCGCGTCCGGGCCGTCGGGACGAACGAGGGCGCCGCGCTGCTCGACATCACCCCGAGCCGCTTCAGCCGACTGGCCCGGACGGGGCACTTCAGCCCCGTGCGCTTCTACGTCAGCCGCTACCGGTCCGTCGTCTGGCTCTACCCGGCCGCCGAACTGGGGGAGTTCGCCATCGAGCACCCGGGGCTGCTCGTCGGCCGGTTCCCGCTCGACGTCCGTGAGCGGGAGGACGAGTGCCCGGACTGGCGGCCCCGCAACTGGCGGGCCCGGCGGCTCGGCATGCTGCTCAGGGCCCATGACGACCCCTGGGTGCGCACGGCCGCCATCGGCTCGCTCCTCGACCCCGCCCATCTGGCCGAGGTCGTCGACGACCCCTTCGAACGGGCCTATCTCGACCGGCTCCGGCCGGCACCGCCCAGCTGGCGGCCCGCCTCCCCGGTCGCCCGGGAGATGGCCGACCGGCTGATGCTCGCCGACGACCCCGACGAGATCCTCTGGCACCGCATGAGCCTCGCCCTCGCCCTGGACGAGGCCCGCGCCGACCGCGACGTGCCGCGTCCGGGCGCGGCACGCAAGACGTCGGCGCGCCTGGCCCCACCAGTCCCCGCACACGAGCCCTGGCCCGAGCCCGTACTCGAGTCCGAGCCGGAGCCCATTCCCGAGCTCATTCCCGGGTCCTGGCCCGAGCTCATTCCCGAGTCCTGGCCCGAGCCAGTGCCTCAGCCCGTGTCGGTGGTGCGGCCGGAGGTCCGGGTGGTGAGCGCCTCCGGGCGCCCGCCGGTGGCGACACGTCCGCCCGGCAGGCGGATCCGGCGCGGTCTCCTCGACCGGCTGCGCGGCCGGAGGGCGGGCAGATCCCGGCGGGAGTGACGGACGGTACGGCCGGGGTGCGCGGCCCGGCGGGCGCGGGCACGATGGGCGCATGCTCCTTGCCCGGGTCGCGGAGGTGTCGGGGCAGGTCGCCGCAACGTCGGCGCGGTCGCGGAAGACCGCTCTGCTCGCCGAACTGTTCGCGGAGGCCGAGCCCGAGGAGAGCCCGCTGGTCATCGCCTATCTCTCCGGGCGGCTCCCGCAGGGGCGCATCGGGGTCGGCTGGAGCGTGCTCAAGAACGTCCTGCCGCCGGCGGTGCCGCCCGCCGGGCAGCCACTGCTCACCCTGACCGGTACCGACGCGGCGATGACGGAACTGGCGGGCGTCTCCGGCGCCGGCGCGCACGCCCGGCGGCTCGGGCTCGTGCGCGAGCTGCTCGCCGCGGCGACGCTGCCCGAACAGGAGTTCCTGATCCGGCTGCTTTCCGGCGAGGTCCGCCAGGGCGCCCTGGACGCCGTCGCCCTCGAAGGTGTCGCCAGTGCGGCGTCGGTCGCGCCCGCGGAGCTTCGGCGCGCCGTGATGCTGGAGGGCTCGCTGCCCCGGGTCGCGCGGGCCGTGCTCGCCGAAGGGCCGGCCGCCCTCGACCGGTTCACGCTGCGGGTCGGCAGCCCCGTGCAGCCGATGCTCGCGCACACGGCGGGGAGCGTCACCGAGGCCGTTGCGGCCCTCGGGCCCTGCGTGGTGGAGGAGAAGCTCGACGGCATCCGCATCCAGGTGCACCGGCGTGGCGACGAGGTCCGGGTCCACACCCGCTCCCTCGACGACATCACCGACCGGCTCCCCGAGGTGGTCGCCATTGCGCGGGCCACGGAAGGTGACCCGTTCGTCCTGGACGGCGAGGTCATCGCCCTCGACCCGGCGACCGGCCGCCCGATGCCCTTCCAGGACATCGCGTCCCGGGTCGGCTCGCGCGTCGACGTGGAAACGGCACAGGCCGCGTTGCCCCTGTCGCCCGTCTTCTTCGACGTGCTGGCGGCGGAAGGCGAGCCCCTGGTGGACCGGCCCGGCAGCGAACGGCACGCCGTGCTCGCGCGGCTGCTGCCCGAGCCGCTGCGGGTGCGCCGTGCCGTCGTCGCCGACTCGGCGGACCCGGCGGCGGTGGACGCGGCCGAGGCGTTCTTCCGGGAAACCCTGGCCCGCGGCCACGAGGGCGTCCTGGTCAAGGCGCTCGACGCGCCCTACGTCGCGGGACGGCGCGGCCGCACGTGGCTGAAGGTGAAGCCCGTGCACACCCTCGACCTGGTCATCCTCGCCGCCGAATGGGGCCATGGCCGACGCACCGGACTGCTCTCCAACCTGCACCTGGGCGCCCTGGCCGACGACGGCACGTTCGTGATGCTCGGCAAGACCTTCAAGGGCCTCACCGACGAGATGCTCCGCTGGCAGACCGAGCGGCTCGGTGAACTCGCCGTCTCCGACGACGGCTTCACCGTCCGCGTCCGCCCCGAACTCGTCGTCGAGATCGCCTACGACGGCCTTCAGCGCTCCACCCGCTACCCGGCCGGCGTCACGCTCCGCTTCGCCCGGGTGCTCCGCCATCGCCCGGACAAGCGGGCGTCCGAGACCGACACGGTCGGGCAGGTCCTGGCGAGTGGCCGAAAGGAAGGGGCCTGAGGGGCCCGTGATCCTCCGCGGACCGGGCCGGCCAGGGCATCAGCATGGTTCCGTGGTGACCGGCTAGGGGGCGCCGCAGACCACCGAGGCGTAGAGGGACAACTGGCCGAAGCCCGTGTTCGTGGCCCGGACGGTCCAGCCCGTCGCGGTGGGGCTGGAGGAGTTGAACAGGACGTCGAGGCCGCCGGATCCGCCGCCGCCGGTGGGGACCAGCCCGGCGGGGCACTCCGCGTGGGCCACGCCCACATGCCCGGCCTCCAGCTTCACGGTGTCGCTGAACTTGTACGTGGGCTCCTTGTCGGAGCAGGTGGCGAAGGCCCGCACGTACGACAAGGGGGCCGCCGGGTCGAAGTTCGTGTACTTGGCCCGCGCGTGCCACGCCCTGATGTCGGAGGAGTCCGTCGCGCTGAGGTACGTACGGTCGCCTGCTGCGGCTCCGCCGCCCACGACGAATCTGTCGTTGCCGCAGGAGATCTCGGAGGGGTTGTTCGGCTCCCCGGGCTCGAGGGGCATGTCCGGTCCGACCAGCTGGGTGATCGCGTCCGTCGTGCAGATCACTCTGGGATGCAGGGTCTGAACCTCCTCGGATTCGTTGAAGGCCCGCACCACCCAGCGCCGGCCGTCAGGGAACGAGTCCTTCAGGAACACCGCGCTCTCGGGGTCGCTCTCGACCGTCGCGCCTCCTCCTGACGGCGTCGTGCCCTCCGGGCAGTACGCCGCCGCCGTCCCTCCCCGGTGGGGATACAGGATGGTGGGGTGGCCCGGCTCCTGGGTGACGGTACGGTTCGAGGGCGTGGGCTCCTCCGCCCAGGCGTGCGGGGCGGCGGCGGGCACGGCTGCGGCGAGCAGCGCGGTGGTCGCCAGCGCGGCGGTGCGGAAGCACCCCATGTCGGCCTCCTCATGGCATGACCGGAGGACGTCGGAAGACGTTCGAGGACTCCGGGGGACAGGATTGCCCCGCGGCATGACCGGCCGAGGATGTGAGCGCCCGTCCGCACCCGCCGATTCACCCTCGCTACCCGAGCGACTGCGGGTGTCAGCCCTGGTCGCGGGCGGGCCGTCCTTGAAACGGTGGGCGAAGAGGGCCACCGGGGACCGGCCGGGGGCCCGGCCGCGGGTGCGCCGGGCCCTCGCCTCGTCTCCGCTGACGGGACGCGGAGGTCGTCGTGTTCGGCCCGGTGGCGCCGGCCGGCCTGCCGGCCGCGGCGCCACCAACCGGAGGGAGGCCCCCGAGGCGGGCGAGGTCAGTTCCGGGGCTTGTTCGTGCGGCCGGCCCGGCGCCAGACGGTCCGGAGTCCGAGTGCCAGCACGGTCAGGGCCGCCACCACGATGACGACCTTGATCGCCCGGTCGACCAGCAGGTGGGTCAGGAGTTCCGACGACTCCGTGGCGAGGGTGATCACCGGCGGCCGTCCGGGCGTCGCCGCGAGGAGGTGCCGCCCCGGGGGCCGTCGAGGCGACGGGTGGCGGCGCGGACAGCGGCCTTCACGGCGGGATCGGCGTAGCGCCGGATGTCGTCGAGGCGGCCCCTGCGCTTGAAGTGCAGGGCTACGGCGAAGGCGAGCAGTGCCAGCACGACCAGGCCGGCCACTATCAGGCCGAAGCGGATGAGCATGAGGTTGAGGACTGTCTCCATGAGACCCTCCAAAGGATTTATCACGCCTGTGATAAATCCAGTTGTATCACACGCGTGATAAAAAGGCTCCATGCCCAAGCAGGTGGATCCGGACGCCCGCCGCCGCCATGTCGTCGACGCGCTGTTCCGCGTCGTGGTCCGCGACGGCCTCCAGCGCACCTCGCTGCGCGCCGTCGCCGACGAGGCGCAGCTCAACATCGGCTCGCTGCGCCACTACTTCGCGAGCCAGCAGGAGCTGATGCGATTCGCGATGCAGTCGATGCTCGACCGCCTCGGCGCCCGGCTGCTCGCGCACGTCGAGCGGATCGGCGACCTGGGGCAGCGCCCGCGCGCCGAGCAGCTGCCGCTCGCGGCCGGCCTCCTCGCCGAGCTCCTCCCGCTCGACGAAAGCCGCCGCGCCGAGGTCACGGTCTTCCTGGACTTCAACACCGCCGCCCGCACCGACCCGGCCTTCGGTGACCTGTCCCGCCTCACCGCGGAGGGCGCGCGCCGCTTCGTACGCAGGGTGCTCGCCCGGCTTGACGCCGCGGGCGCCCTCCGGGCCGGCCTCGACCTCGACCTGGAGACCGAGCGGCTGACGGCCCTGCTGGACGGCCTCGGTCTCAGCGGCGTCCTGCACCCCCAGCTCCTCGACCCGCCGGCGTGCCTGGACGTGCTGCACGCGCATCTGGCCGAGCTGGGCGCGGCGGACTGAACCGCGGCGGGCCGACCTCAGTCGTGCGGTTCGTCCGTGTGGCGGTGGCGGACCCACAGCGGCAGCGCGAACCAGCACAGCAGGTACCCGGCCATCAGGCCGGCCACCAGCCAGGGGACGTAGGCGGCGCTGGTCGCCACGCGCAGGACGAGGAGCAGTGCGGCGCCCACGCTGAAGAGCAGCAGCAGGAGGCCGGCGAAGGTCAGCCGGGAGGCCCAGATCACCGCCCGGGGCTTGATCCGGCGGCCCGCGACGATGCGGTGGAAGGAGACGGGTGCGATGAGCAGCCCCGTCGCCGCGGCGGCCAGCGTGACGGTGATGATGTAGATCGAGCGGTCGCCGGCCGAGAGTTCCGCGAAGCGCGGTGTGAAGACGACGGTCAGCAGGAAACCGAAGAGGATCTGTACGCCCGTCTGGGCGACCCGGATCTCCTGAATCAGATCGGTCCAGCGCCGGTCCGCCCGTTCGTTCGGCGTCTCGTGGCGCCCCATGACGAGTCCGTCGGCGTCCGGCTCCCCGGCGTCCGGGCCCTCGGTCTGCTCGGTCTGCTCCGGCTCCTCGGGCCGCTCGGGCCCGTCGGCCCCCTGCGCTTCTCCGCCCACGACCGGCCTCCCGTCCGCCTCCCGCACCGCGCTCGTACGTTTCCCCCTCCACGGTGGCACGAACCTCGCGGGACGCCCCGCCGAGAGGGATGCTGGAAGCGGCAACCGAGGAGATGAGCGACGTGTACGACTTGCACATCGACACCGACGTCACCGTGCAGCTGAGCGAATGCTGCCGGGAGGACGCCCAGGCCGTCTTCGAGGTCCTCGACCACGCCTACCAGCTCGAGGACATGGCCGGGCCGGGTCCGCAGGCGGCCACCGCGCCCGCCACCACCGTCTGGATGGCCACCTTCGACACGGCCGGCGGTCGGCACGAACAGACCTCGCCCCCGCGGCTGACCGGGAAGGTCGGGGCGACGCTCACCGGCGGCTACCGCGCGGTCGACGAGGTCGAGAAGGTGCTCGCCCGCAGCTTCGACATCGAGTCGCTGCAGTCCGTCTCCGGCGACCAGGAGACCGAGGCCCGCCTCCTCCTCGCGTCACGCTGACGGGCACCCTCAGTACCCCCGGGCGGAGCGGACGGGCGCCGCCCGGGGTCGCCATGCCCCTGTGCCCCCGACGGGCCTGTCCGACGGGTCGGAGGCGGACAGGCCCCGCGGTGTCCCGCCGCCCGGCGCGCCCCGCGACCCCCTTGCCACCCCCGGCTATACACCGTGTGTAGAGTGCTCGAACGAGCCGCAGGGCCCCGCCATGACCAGGCGCGGGCCTCGGCAGTCGAACCATCTTCGGGGAAAGCAGGTTGTACATGTTCCGAACCAGGCCGGGCCGTCGCCGGGGGCCGGCGCTCGCCCTCCTCGCCGCCACGTCGCTGATCCTCACCCTCGGCGGCTGCTCCGCCGACACGGTCACGCCCGGCGAGGCGCGCGGCAACGCCAAGGCGGCCGACGCCGCCCGCGCCACCGTCGACTGCGCCAAGGTGAAGTGCATCGCCCTCACCTTCGACGCGGGACCCGGCAAGAACACCCCGCACCTGCTCGACATACTCAAGGAGAAGAAGGTCCCGGCCACCTTCTTCCTGCTCGGCAAGAAGCACGTCGACCGCTACCCCGAGGTCGTCAAGCGGATCGCGGACGAGGGTCACGAGGTGGCCAACCACACCTGGAGCCACCGCATCCTCACCGACCTCGACGCCACCGAGGTCCGCGACGAGCTCTCCCGCACCCAGGACGCCATCGCGAAGATCACCGGCCGCAAGCCCACCCTGATGCGCCCGCCGCAGGGCCGCACCGACGACGCCGTCTCCGACGTGGCCCGCGACCTCGGCCTCGCCCAGGTGCTGTGGAGCATCACCGCCAAGGACTACTCCACCGAGGACTCCGCGCTCATCCGGCAGCGCGTGCTCGACCAGGCCCACGGCGACGGCATCATCCTGCTCCACGACATCTACGAGGGAACGGTCCCGGCCGTGCCCGGCATCATCGACGAGCTCAAGCGCCGGGGCTACACCTTCGTCACCGTTCCTCAGCTGCTCGCCCCGGGCAAGGCCGAGGCCGGCGTCGTCTACCGCCCGGAGAAGGACGACTAGAGGAGGACCGGCAGGGCGTCCGAGAGAGGGCCGAAGGCATCAAACGGGGTGAGGTGACTCACATCCGGCACAGGGGACACACCGGAACAAGCGGTGAAGGTTTATCGTTCATCTGTATGTGACGCCGAAGGGGCCCGGTCCCCAGGTTCCCCCCGTGAGGTGACCGCCCTTCCCCGCGTCACGGCAAACGGCCCCGGTTGGAATCCCCCGTCCAACCGGGGCTGTGTCGTATCCGCAGCAGGGGCGCCCACCCGCCCGTGAACGGCGCGCGCTCCGGCGCGTTCGACCCCTTCGAGTGAGTCGCCCGCGCTCCCCGCATGGCCCGACCGGCACCGGGCATTGATCGCCACGAAACCGGTGGCACCCATCCCGCCGGCCACCACCGTCCGGGCCCGCCACCTGGGGGAACCATGCGCCACACGCTCCGCCGCGCCCTCGTCACCGCGGCCGCCGCCCTCGTCCTCGCCGGCTGCGCCACCGTGCGCCCCGCTCCCTCCGGCGCGGCGCAGACCGGTTCGCGCACCACCAGGCAGGAACAGGACCGGCTCCTCGAAGCCGCCGAACAACGGCTCGTCGCCGAGTGCCTCGACGGCCAGGGCCTTTCGCTGCCCCCGGTCAACCAGGCGCGTGCCCCCGCCTCCCAGGACATCCGGCTCCAGGCCGCCCTCTTCGGCAAGGACCCGAGGGAGCTCTCCCTCACCCTCGCCACCGGCCTCACCGTCACCGCCAACAGCGACGGCTGTCTCGCCGGCGCCCGCGCCACGCTCTACGGCGACCAGAACCGCTGGTTCCGTGCTCAGGTCACCGTCGACAACCTGCGCGCCGAGGCCCAGGCCCGGATGAAGGACGACCCCGCGCACCGGGCCGCCCTCGACCGCTGGACCCGCTGTGCCGCGCCCGCCGGTGGCCCGCGCGCCGGTCGCCCGGATCCGGTCGTCGCCGCGCGCTGCACCCGCGAGAGCGGACTCGCCGACGTCCGCGCCCGGCTCGAACCGGCCGAGCTGGCCACCGTACGCGTCCTCCACCGCGACCAGGTCGTCGCGTACGAACAGCTGCGCGCCCGCGCGCTGCGGAGGGCAGCCGAACTGTCCGCCGTCACCCAGAAGACCACGACCAAGAAGACCACGACCCAGAAGACCACCACCGAGAACACCCGCTCCGAGAACACCCTCACTGAGAAGAAAGGCAACGACGCTTCATGAAGCGACTCCTCGGCTCCACCGCTGCCGCCGCCGTGCTCGCCCTCGCGGGCGGGCTGGTCCTGACCGGGCCCGCCGCCGCCGCCGAGTGCCCGTCCGGAGACTTCTGTGTGTGGCAGGACGCCAACTTCGGCGGCCAACGGGCCAACTGGAGCGGCGACGACGGCTGGTGGGAGAGCTGGATCGCCGACACCGACTCCTCCTGGGCCAACCACGGCATCTCCGGACCGGGCATCAAGGACTACGTCCAGGTCTACGAATCCGCCTGGCAGGGCGGATCCATGACGATCTGCCTCGCCCCCGGCCAGGAGGTCGGCTACAACGGCGCCGCCAACGACCGGGGCGACTCCCACATCTGGGCCACCGGCTGCTGACCCACGGCCGCCGCGCACGCACGATCGCCCGCCCGCCGCCCCTGGACTCCCGGACGCTGACCGCGCTGGCCGACGCGCTGCGGCTGTGCGCGGACGAACGCGCCACCCTCTTCCTGTACGCCGCCGGCGGCGAGCC